>CAMDGJ010000208.1 GCA_945897545.1 Flavobacterium psychrophilum | reverse complement strand
TTCTATAACCCCTAATGTATATGCATTAGTCCGATCCCCCAAACAAGCACGATCGTGTAAAATAAGATTCCATGGAATTTGAATTCTAGCTCTTTGATGTACAAAAGGTTTTCCATAAATGGTACAACCAAATAATTTTAACCAAAATAGTCTCCATCGATTAGCAGGTTTTGGAGTCCAAATACAAAACAAAAACCATACATATTCCCATACTATCATTTTGATTCGTTGTGAAATCGACCATGGAGAATCGAAAGGATTATTTTGGTGATGTTCTTTAATATTATTATTCATCTAATAAAGAATTAAAATCTTGAATAAACATTTTAGCAACTTTAGTTGTAGAAAAATCATGATAAACTTTTTTTCCATTTAAGGAAATAGAATCACAAAGTAATGCATCTGTCATTAATCTCAAAAGCTGTTGAGAAAGTTCTTGAACTTGCGAAGAACTACTCTGGTTAAATCTTAAGCAATTAATTTCGGCTAGAGCATATTCATCAAAACAATTGTGATTAGAAAGAATAGTTGCGCAACCATAGGACATTGCTTCGCGAGGTGCTACAGGCCCTGCATCTCCAGTTCCATCCTGTACGGGATAACAAAAAATTTTAGACTCAAAATAAAATTTAGATAGTGTATCTTCATCGTAAATGGGACCAATAAAATTGACATTTCCCATTTTGTTTCTTAAACTTTCATAATAGTTTTCGCCTCCTCCACCATCAGACAACATCCAAGGTCCTATAATATTTAATGACCAATTATTCGAAATATTTTCTGGAATAGCATTAAAAGCATCAATTAAAACATGTACCCCTTTTTCTTTGTCTAAACGACCTACAAAAAGAATACTGTTAGTCTTATCAACTTTAAAATCTTTTAATTGAAAAGGAACAGGATTGGGAATATAAGAGATTTTGTTATGATATTTAGGCTTAATCTTTTGTTTAATTAGATCAAAAATCATTGGAGAGCAAGCTCTAAATTTACTGACGTTAATGTAAAATTTCATTTGCCATTTTGGTCTTCTCTCTACACTTACATAAAGTTTACCTTTTGCCTTATTTCTTAAAAAAATAGGTAACCAAAATGTATTAGATACTACTATATCACTATCAATATGTTTTAATGTTCTTAGAGTATAAATTAAATCATAAAATTTTAAAACCAATAAACTTTTAGGGGTTGTAAAACCTTTGACTCGAATATGTGAAACACCATTTAACGTTTCAATATTTTTTAATGATTGATGTGACTTACTGATATGTATTACTTCATGACCTAAATTTACAAACTCCTGACCTAACATAAAATATATTTTTTCAACAGCTCCTCCTAATATTGGGGGAACAGGTAAAAATGCACCTTGAACAATCGTTATTTTCATAATAATTATATGTTTTTAAATAGACTATATATATTTTTAGAAATTTGTTTTATATCGTATTTCTCTTTAACAAGATTTTGTCCATTAGATCCCATTTTTTCTAATGTAGCAATTGGAGTATTAAAAACTTGTATTAAAGTGGATTGTAAATTCGAAACCGATAAATCAAGCCACCAACCACAATTAAACTTTTCCAAATCTTCCCAAGGCGTGCCGGTTGTTGTTATTACAGGTACACCCACTGCTAAAGCTTCGGCTACTACTATTGCAAAATTCTCACTGTGTGCAGGCAAAATCATAACATCAGCGGAACGTAAAAAACCCCATTTGTCTTCACCATATTTGGCTCCTACAAAACTAACATTTTTTAAATCCTGAGCACTCTGAATTAATTTTTCAATATAATCATTATCACCATTTCCAGCTATTTCTAGAGTCCAACCATTAGTATTCGTATTTCTCCATGCTTTTATGAGTAATTCTATTCCAGTTTTTGGATGTATTCTTGATAAAAATACCATTTTTCCAGTACCATAATCAGTTTTATTTATTTTAACATCAATCAAATCAACCATTTCCTACGGTAATTGGTTTTAATATCAATGGAAAGTCTTGTTTTGTATAATCATGAGTAGAAGCGCATAAATAGGCTTTTTGAGAAATAACTGTATTAGAACCAATACTTATTTTCCCTTGATTATAGCAATCTACTTTGGGGCCTAAACTAGAATTTGCTCCTATTTCTAAATTCCAAGGTGCCCATATTTTTACTGAGGCATAAATGTGAGTAGACCATTCTATTTTTGCACCAAAACATTTCAGGACCAAAACCCTCCATTTTTTAAATAAGCGCGAGCCAAAAGGCCTAAATAAGAACAAATCTATAATTTGCCACAAAAGTCTTCCTATTTTATTTTGGAAGCTGAAAGAATGATTGTATTGAGATAAATCCAATGTGTTATTTTTTAATTAAGTATTTTTTGATACAATGCAGTCCTATTTTTTGCAATTGCTTTGATGTAGTATTTGTCTTTAACCAAGCGTTGTCCATTAGCACCCCTCTTTTTAATTTGGTCTCCTGACGCCTCGCCAGCAATCATTAATATCGGGTTTACATCAACCCCTTTTCCGATGTTAAACCATGGTTTTCAATCCATTTTTGTAGCACCACCAACGACCATATCTGAACCCAATTGATACGATAATCGTTATTTAAAAATCTTTTCCAAAGATCTTGAACAGTGGCATATTCAACCATTTCATTATTGGATAATCGTGTCAAAGATTCTTCGCAATAAGCTCGCAATTCATTTTTTATCCACGAATCCCAAGGGAACGAGAAACCTTTCTTTGATCTATAAACTACTTCTTTTGGCAATAAATTGCCCATAGCATCAACTAACAATTTTTTAGGAGTATTTTTATCAAATTTATAGCTATCTGGTATGGTTAATAAAAATTCTACCAATTTATAATCAAAAAAGGGCTCTCTGATTTCTAATGCCCAACGCATACTCATTTGATCAGTGTCTTTGAGCAGCACATCAAGTGTATAATGGGTCAATTCAGCAATCGAATATTCACTATAAATCCTATTTTTAACAGCTGGCAAGTCATTTAAATTAATCCATGACGGATATTTTTTCTTTTCAAGGTTGCCAGCCAACAACCCGTCTATCTCATTTGTCAGAAAGTTTGCTCTGTTAATGCTGTAAAAGGAGTCAAAATCAAGAGTTGAATTATTAATATAATCGTTCAGTTTCACAATTGATCGCTTACGACTTAGCCTGTTTGCTATATCAAAACCGGTTTTGACGAAAACGGAAGGAAGAAATTGCTTAAAATCAGAAATTTGTTTCCAACGACTAAAACCAGGGTAACCTGCAAATAATTCATCGCCTCCCAATCCTGATAAAGCCACTTTTATTCCGGTCGAAGCTACAAGTTTTGATACCATCCAGGTATTAATCCCATCAACGGTTGGGCTATCCATACTTTTAAAATACTCATCCAAATGTTGGATAAGCTCAATTGGCTCAAGTTCTAGTTCAGTATGTGATGTTTTGTATTTTTTAGCTACGAGTTTTGAATAATCTCTTTCATCAAACTTCTTATCATTGAACACTATTGAAAATGTATCTACAGGACGCGTTGAATATTCCGACATTATTGCAACAATTGCCGACGAATCAATTCCTCCCGATAAAAATGCTCCCACATTTACATCGGCCACCATGCGGCTTTTTACAGCTTTTTTTAACAGTTCTCGTGTTTTGGTTACGGTGTCATCATAACTCAGCTCCTTTCCTTTCGACAGAATATTGAAATCAGGCACGATGCTCCAGTAACGTTCTGTCTTAAAAACACCATCGCTAAATATCCCGTATTCACCCGGACAAAGCTGCTTAATGCCGCTTAAAATAGTATCCGGGGTTGGTACAACCAGACTGGAAAGATAGCCATGCAAAGAGATTTTGTCGATTTCGTTGCTTACATAGCCCGATTCCTGAATGGCACGTATTTCAGACGCAAACACGAAATAATCATTGGTAGTACTATAATAAAATGGTTTTACACCTATGCGGTCGCGAGCAACAAACAATTCTTGTTTCACCGTATCGTAAATTGAGAAGGCAAACATGCCATTCAGTCGACTCAAACAAGACACCCCCCATTTCAGGTAAGCGGCTAAAATGACCTCGGTGTCAGACGTGCTTTGCCATGGATAATCGATTTCCGATTTCACTTCCTTGTAATTGTAAATTTCTCCATTAAATACTATTACATACCTGTTGTTCGTATCAAAAAAGGGCTGGTTTGCATTTGTACTTAAATCGATAATTGACAACCGGCGATGCCCTAACAACACATTCCCAGCATGATAAATGCCTTCGGCATCCGGACCCCGATGAGCCATACCCAATAACATTCTGTTCATAGCCTCCAATTGAGGCGCTTTTTTGAGATCAATTATTCCTGCTATTCCACACATAATATGGTATTTAATTAATTGTAAAAATTTTAGTGTACAAGTCTTTTATTTTTAAAGATAAATTTTTGATGCTATAGTTATTTTTTATTAATTCAATACCGTTTTTACCCATGGCTTCTAACTCCCCTGTAGTTTTTTTCATAGCCATTCCCAATGTTTTGGCAAGATTTTCTTTAGATAAATCAATCCACCAGCCACATTCGTAGGTTTTCAAATCTTTCCAAGGTGTTCCAGTTGTTGTTATTACTGGCAAACCTAACGCCAAAGCTTCGGCTACCACTATTCCAAAATTTTCACTATATGTTGGTAAAACCATAATATCTGCCGATCGTAAAAAATCCCATTTAGCTTCCCCATATTGCGCCCCTACAAAATGCACATTTTTTAAATCCTGGGCACTTTGAGTAAGAGTTAATATATAAGCGGCTTCCCCATTTCCCGCAATTGCTAAAGACCAGTCATTGGTGTCAATATTGCGCCAGGCTTCCAGTAACAATTCAATGCCTTTTTTAGGATGAATACGGGATAAAAATATTATTTTTTTGCTGCCATAGTATTTTTTAACTTCTTTCACTTCTCTTAAATCAATCCCGTTAGGAATGATGCTAATGGGATTACTAAAACCCAAAGCTTTTATGTTGTCTGCTTCCATTTGGGCAGTCGCATGAATATGCGCCGCTCTTTGGATGGCTTTTTTCTGGTATAAAAACAGCGCTATTTTTTTCTTCCATGGGTTGTGCGCCATGATCCAGGGTTCAAGCATGCCACGAGGCGTAATGATATAAGGTATTTTTT
>CAMDGJ010000207.1 GCA_945897545.1 Flavobacterium psychrophilum | reverse complement strand
GAAATTAAAACAAAATTAAGCAAAGTAGTTTTATATGCCGTTTATTTAATAGTCGGAGTATGTTTAATAGGAATAATGGCAATTAATTTTTATCCTGGCACTTTGGGAGCAAAAAACGAAGCCAAGTTAGGTCAAGGCGATGTGACCTTAGATATGTATGATTGGGACTATTTTAAAACAGAATTTGATAAAATACATCAAAATGATTTAGCAAGAGCTAAAACCAAAACCAATTTTATTATTAATAATAAATGGTTTCCAGCAGCACATATTGACAATTATATAGCTCAACCACTGAAAATGGATTTTGTTGCAATTGGAAAGCTAGAAGATATTCATACTTATCATTGGCTCAACCAATACCGAAAACCGCTCCATAAAGGGGATGATGCGTATTTTATAACCGCTTCTAATAATTATAGCGACCCCAATCTTATTTACGCTGCACAATTCGAAAAAATAAATAAACCTAGAATCATTAAGCAATATCGTAGCGGAAAAGAAGTTCGTAACTTATATGTGTATCTTTTGCAAGTTTATAAATAAGAGATTCTAATTTTTTTAGGGCTATTTCAGCTATCCGTTGCAATCTAATATAACGATGTCCAGAATATACTGATTTTAATTTCTATAAGGATAGAGAATCTTGAAGCCAAAAACTATTTTGTTTCTTTAATCTAAATTATATTCTAATCTCACAGTAATTCTAGCAGTTTTGTTCTTGCTAAAAGTATCGTTATTTCCACCATAACTATCTTCTTCTGTTGAACCCTGACCCGTAATTTGAAAAACGCCCATATTGGCACCTTTTAGTTTTCCTAAATCACCATTGGCGGTTTTTACAATTTTATTAGCTCTTTCGTTAGCATCTCGTGTTGCATTTTCTATCAAACTTTGTTTCAAACTAGGCAAATTTGAATAGGTATATTGAATAGAATTGGAAGTAAGTTCAATGCCGGAATTAATCAATTCCGATGTTTTGCTCGAAACCTCTTCAATGCGTTTCATTAGTTGCAGATTCTTTTTAGCCGAAAACGAAATGCTTTGAGTAGCTTCATATCCATTAAAAACCTGTTCTGTATTCACGTAGCCATTTTCAGCATTTACGGTTCTAATTTCTCTAAACTTTTTTTGAAAATTCACGGCTCCAAACGAGAACTCATTCGATTTAAACCCTTTGCCTATAAAGAAATTTGAAACAATTTTTTGGTCAGAAATAATTTTACTGTAAGCCGTTTTGATATCCATACTATTGGTGGTAAAACTTCCGGACCACAAAATTTCATCCGAAACAAAATCTTTTGTACCCAATCCGATTACTGAAATAGAATCTAAATTTTCGTTTCTTTTTTTGAAAGACTGTCCCAAAATAAAGGCAGTAACAATAATGGCAATTCCAATAATAATTGATGATTTGATTTTACTTTCCATTGAAATTTAATTTAAAGTTTGTTTAATACATTGATTCTTATAGTAAATGTAAGACTAATTGAGAAACAAAAATCAAATAGAAATCATTTTCTTTTTCTGGCAAAAAACCGCTTCATCAATTCAGAAGCCTCATCAGCTAAAACTCCACGAACAACGGTAGTTTTTGGGTGTAATTGCGTTCCCATTTTCTCGAAACCACGATTTTCGTCACTGGCTCCAAAAACAATTTTCGAAATCTGGCTCCAATACAAAGCACCAGCACACATTTGGCAAGGTTCAATCGTGACATAAAGCGTGCAGCCCACCAAGTATTTTCCGCCAAGGAAATTAGCAGCAGCCGTTATGGCCTGCATTTCGGCGTGAGCGGTAACATCAACGAGCATTTCGGTGAGATTATGACCTCGGGCAATGACTTTATTGTCGATTACAATTAGGGCACCAACAGGAATTTCATCTTTTTCAAAGGCCATTTCTGCCTCTTGCAAGGCTTTCTTCATAAAATATTCGTCGGTGAATGGGTTTATCATAGTTACAAAAATAAGAATTCAATTCGTACATTTGCTTTATGTCATACAATTTACTCAAAAACATCAATAATCCAACCGATTTACGCCATCTAGACGAAGCCCAACTTCCTCAAGTAGCACAGGAATTACGCGATTTTATTATTGATATCGTTTCTGTAAAAGAAGGACATTTGGGCGCCAGCCTTGGCGTTGTCGAACTTACAATTGCCTTGCATTATGTTTTTGATACTCCAAATGATTTATTGATTTGGGATGTAGGTCATCAAGCCTACGGTCATAAAATATTGACCGGAAGAAGAGAAAATTTTCATACCAATCGGCAACTCAATGGAATTTCGGGCTTTCCAAAACGTAGCGAAAGTGTTTACGATGTCTTTGGTGTAGGGCATTCTTCTACTTCTATTTCGGCGGCTTTAGGGATGGCAATTGCTTCTAATTTAAAAGGCGATTTGGAGAAACATCATATTGCAGTAATTGGAGATGCGTCCATCGCATCAGGAATGGCGTTTGAAGGATTGAATCACGCTGGAGTTACTGATGCTAATTTATTGGTGATTCTTAATGACAACGCCATTGGAATTGATCCAAGTGTTGGCGCTTTGAAAAATTATCTAACTGCCGTAAAAGAAGGGAAAAACTCGCGGAAGAACAATATGATTAAGTCTCTAAACTTTGATTATTCAGGACCAATTGACGGACACGATATATTTGCCGTTGTCAAGGAATTGAAACGTCTAAAAAAAGTAAAAGGACCCAAATTTCTTCACATCATTACCACAAAAGGAAAAGGTCTACAAAAAGCTGAAGAAGATCAGGTAAAATATCATGCTCCCGGAAAATTTGATGCTGCAACTGGAGAAATAATTCCGAAAATAGAAGCACATCTCCCGCCAAAATATCAAGACGTTTTTGGTTTGACCATATTAGATTTGGCCAAAACCAATGAAAAAATCATAGGAATCACGCCTGCAATGCCTTCGGGAAGTTCGTTGAAATTTATGATGGACGCTTTTCCAAAACGCGCTTTTGACGTTGGAATTGCAGAGCAACACGCAGTTACACTTTCGGCAGGAATGGCAACGCAGGGAATGATTGTTTTTTGCAATATTTATTCGACTTTTTTACAACGAGCCTATGATCAGGTTATTCACGACGTGGCTTTGCAAGATTTACCGGTAATTTTTTGTTTGGACAGAGCGGGTTTAGTAGGCGAAGATGGAGCGACACATCAGGGTGTTTTCGATTTGGCTTATTTGCGTTGCATCCCAAATATGATTGTCTATTCGCCAATGAATGAAATTGCGCTTCGAAACATTTTATATACTGCTCAATTTGGTTTAAATCATCCTATTGCGATTCGCTATCCTCGGGGACGCGGTACCATTGTGGATTGGCAAAAACCGTATGAAAAAATCGCAATTGGGAAAGCCAATTACAGAAAAGAAGGAACAATAACTGCTGTATTATCTAACGGAACTATTGGAAATAATGTTATTTTGGCCTTAGCCAATTTAAATAATCCTGACACAATTGCCCACTATGATTTTGCTTTTGTAAAACCACTTGACGAGGAATTATTGCATTCGATTTTCAAGAATTTTGAAAAAATAATTACCATTGAAGATGGCGTTGTAAAAGGTGGTTTTGGAAGTGCTATTCTGGAGTTTTCAGCACAACATAATTATAATTTAACAGTTAAAACCCTTGGAATTCCTGATAGTTTTATTGAACAAGGATCTGTAGAAGAGCTACAACAATATTGCCAAATTGACGTTAAGAGTTTAATTACTATTTTTTCGAACTATTAAAACATGGCTTCGTTCTGGACTTTCTAAATTTAATTCGTTTTTCTGCCATTGATAGTTTCGTATAATTCTAAGGCATTTCCATCAGTCAAAAGGGAAACGTAATGACAAATATGCAACAGTCTTTTGTACAACTCATCCTTTTCTTCCAAGAACTTTTCAGGTAACATTTTCAACAATAATTTGTCATAATTGGATGCATTCCCATTGAATTTATTGTTAAAAGCAGTGATGAATTTATCCAATAAAGTTTGAATAATTTGATAGCCCACAATTTCTTTTTCAATTACTTCGCGGCTTTGATAAATGTTTTTGACGCTGAGTTTAATGATATCGTCCATTTGAACTTTATACTTACTTTTGTCCGTCAACGCGTGAGGAAATTTTCCTTGCAAAATGGCCTCTTCGTTTTCAATGAATACTTTCACGGCATCATTGATTAAGCTCCCAATTGCAAGAGCTCTTAAGTAACTAATTCTATCTTCTTTGGTAGTTAGTGTATTGTATTTACTAGTGTCAATGCTGTCTTTGACCAATTTTATTAAATATTCTAAGGCAAAATCTTCGGAAACCAAACCTAGATTGATACCGTCTTCGAAGTCGATAATCGTATAACAAATATCGTCGGCAGCCTCGACTAAATACGCCAAAGGATGTCTTTCGAAACCTAGGTCGTTTCCCCCTTTATTTGGAATCATCCCCAATTCTGAAGCTACTTCTTGAAAAAATGCCGAGTCTGTCTGAAAAAATCCGTATTTTTTATCGGCAATATTAGGTGTTGGTTTTTTCGGCAAACTTTCTTTTGGGTATTTCATAAATGCGCCCAAAGTTGCATACGAAATTCTCAATCCTCCTTCGGTTCCAGGACGACTTGCCGTGAGCACCGAAAATCCATTAGCATTCCCTTCAAAATCGATTAAATCTTGCCATTCTTTGGCTGAAAGTTGGTCTTTGAATTGTTGGCCTTTTCCAATAGAAAAATATTCACCAATAGCTTTCTCACCAGAATGTCCAAAAGGAGGATTCCCAATATCGTGTGCCAAAGAAGCCGCTGCAACAATTGCCCCGAAATCGTTCGCTTGAAAACCGTGAATTTCCTTCAAATGTGGATATTTCTCGATAATTTTTTTTCCAACCAATCGCCCAATGGAACGCCCAACAACCGACACTTCTAAACTGTGCGTCAATCGAGTGTGCACAAAATCTGTTTTGGACAATGGAATAACCTGAGTTTTATCTTGTAAACTGCGAAACGCTGACGAAAATATGATACGATCATAATCGACTTCAAAGCCCAAACGTGTATCGTCTTGCTCTATTCGTAGACGTTTGCTTGTGTCGCCTTGGCGACGTAGTGATAATAGTTGTTCCCAGTTCATAGAAAGGTTTGAAGTTAAAGGTTAAAGGTTAGAAGTTGGA
>CAMDGJ010000206.1 GCA_945897545.1 Flavobacterium psychrophilum | reverse complement strand
CTTCCGCTTTTTTAAACTTAATCTTTTAACCCTTGATTCGCATTAATAACTAATTGTGTTGTTTGTTTGTCGCTTAAACTATCAACACTTATTGTTTTGTCCTCTGAAAAAGCATCTTTAATCTGAATAATTAAATTTTCGATAGAAGTGCCATTAGTTTCAAAAAAAGTAAATGCAGTTTTAATTATCCCTTTGTCTGGTGCATTATCTCGGATTTTTTCAATGTCTGATTTTTTAAGAGTTGAAATTTTTTGTAATAATTCAGCTTTAAATTCAGATGAAACAATTTTGTTTTCATCTCTTTTTTTAGGCACGTTAACGCAGTTGCTCTTGAACATTACAACTGGTTTTATTAATACATTGTTCTGTGCAAAAACTAATAAGCGATATTGACTTAATATAATTGCTTGTAATGCTCTTTCAACTGTGCTTAAACTTGCTTGAAGAACATTTACTTCTTTACTGTATTTTGCTAAATAGAATTTTTTTAATGAATAATCATATAATAATTTATCATCGTATTTTTTAGCAATAGCTTCTTGGTGCAATTCCGCAGTTGCAGTAAATTCTAACAACATATTTTCTTTACTGCTCCTAAAAATTCTCATTGCTGTTCCTTCCCAACTATCGTATTCTTCAAATTCCTTAATAGATAATTGTTTGCCAGCATTTTTTAAAGTGTCCACATTCATATGATGGGCTTCGTCACTTAGCAAAACAACATTTCTATTTTCAAAATCTTCGTAAGTAAGTGCATTTTCTTTTGGATTATTCAGCCTACTATGCAAACCTTGAATAGTTGTAAAATGTATATTAATGCAGTCTGCATCTGTATTTGCAAAATTCTCAACTTGTTTTAATGTGACGGCTTTGTCGTCAAATTGTATTTGACTATTAAAAAGATACTTTGAAGAAGATGAATTTAGAAAGTTATCTTTGGTTTTTTCAATAATATTTGTGCTATCAACAAAGAATATAAAATTGCGGTAGCCTTGTTTATATAATTGAAGAATGCAACCAGCCATTATCAGAGTTTTTCCGCTACCAGTTGCCATTTGAAACAACAACTGTGTTGGTTTCACTCTTTTTTTGTAAGTGTTCAAATAAAATTCAAACCGATTGAAAGCCTCTTTTTGATATTCTCTTATTTCAAAATTCGGATTGATATTTTGAACTATATAATTAGGTAAGTCATCATTAAATTGCTCTACTGATTCTTGTAATGTATCGAAAGTATTGAGAAGTTGTAATGCCATTTCTTAATATATTACATTGAATAAAATAGTTGATTCATTTCTTTGTCGTATTCCGAAACTTTATGAGTTACATCATTGATTTCAGATTTGTTTACGTACAACAAATTTTTATCCAATACTTCGATTAAGAATTTCTGTTGGTCTTCAAAAGATAAAGCCTCAAATTCTTTTATTTCTTTGTTTATGTTTTGTGGCAATACTTTGTAGCTTAAAAATGCAGATTCTTGTATTACTTGCCATATTAATTTAAGGTCTTTTATGTTTTTGGCCTTTTCAATTTTATCAATGAACACTTGGTTGCTTTTGGAAAGTTCAGCATAAACAAAACTTCCTTCACCATTATTGTCTATAACTTTTCTAATCCTTGGGGCTGTTACAATATTTATGTAATCCATTTGTTCACAGATTATAAATTTTCTGTTACCCTCATCCTCTTTATTCAAATCCAAAACAGCCTGTGCAGTTGTACCACTGCCACCAAAAAAATCTAAAACAATATCATCTCCGTCTAAGTTGGTTAAAATTTGAACTGTGTCTTTTACGGTATATAATGATTTAGGATAACTAAATAATTTCTCTCCATCAAACATTTTCTTTATAAGCATCGTGCCATTAGCTGATGCGTCATATTTTGAGTCAGTCCAAATAGTCTTTGGCTTTCTGCCAGATTTAATTCTGTCTTTAAGCTGAATTGTATATTTTTCTTTATCGATTACAACTTTGAATTCATCATTTTTTGCTGCTTTTAATATTGCCTCTCTGTCTGACCAACGCCATACTCTTCTTTTGCCTAAAATATCGATTGGTAGTATTTCAATAATATCATCTAAAAGGTCATTTAAAAAATTACTGGGTTCGTTTTTAATTAATTCATCCTTTTTATTTAAAGTAAGTATATGCTTTGGTTTATATGGGCTTAAAGCATCTTCAGTTCTTTCGCCACCGACAGCTATAATATTTTTTGTTGATTTTGAATAGTAAATACTAAATTCGGAATTTGGTCTTTCATCAGGGGTTGAAGTTCCGCCACTTCTTCTAAAAGGTAAGTATCGAAATTTACCATCATCGTCAGCTTCTCCAAAGTTATCTTCTTGTTGAGTTGATAGTGCTAGGTCATTAACAACTGCTTGAGTAGCATTTTTTGCATAGACAAGTGAATATTCGTGACAAGTCGCAAAAAATGAATTAATTGTTCTCCCTCTAGGATTACTTTGAACTATTATTGTCCCAAGATAATTTTCCCGTCCAAAAACTTCATCACATAATATTTTTAAGTGAGCATATTCCTCATCATCAATAGCGACACAAATAACTCCATCATTTTTTAAAAGTAGTTTGGCAACTTCAATACGATTTTTCATAAAGGTTAGCCACGTAGAATGATTAAAAGTATTATTGTAAGCAAAGGTACTTGCAGTACTAGCGGTGTTATAAGGTGGGTCTATATATACTAGTTATATTTGCCCCTTGTAAATTTCTTTCAAGCTATGTAACGTCAAAAGATTATTTCCTTTAATTACAAGGTTATCTTGTTTATTTATTTTTTTTGGTTTGGTTTCTTCACCCTTTTCATACTTTTTCCAGTTTGTTAAGACCTTTGATGATGTAAGAGTATCAATGTCGTCAGGTGCAAGAGTAGTATTATAAAATATTTCATTCCTTTTGGCATCTTCTTTTGTTTGTCCACCTTCTAAAACACAGTCCTTGTGAGGCCAAACCAAAACAACTTCTCTGCTGTCTGTTAGGTAATTTTCGTTGTCTGTGCTAAGTCCAATTTTGTTTTTGTATTGGGTATAACTGTCTTGCAAAAACATTTTAGAATTTACAAAACGCTGAAATGCAATTTTGTCAAACACCAAAACACCATCTAAGTCAGCAAAAAACTGCTTTTTAATGTTTGGGTTGCTAAGTAATAATTTCAACAGTGCTGTGTCAAGTTTTAAAGCCCTGTCTATTATTAAGGCTTTGTTTAGTTTATCTTCAATTATCAGAGCTGGGTCTTGCTCTAAAAGTTGTATTAATTCTTTGTATAAGTCCTGCATATCTTCTTTTAATTCAATTCGTTTTTAATAGTTGGTAAAGTTAAGTTTTTTAACCTTGTTTTTGTTAAAAGTTGTCTCCAAATTGCAAACTGTCCGCTTTTGGGGTGGTGGGTGGGCTTGGGTGCGTCGGCAAGAAAACAGCTCTTTTGCAAATTTTGGTCGTGTGTCGGCTTGTGCGATTTGCAAATGTGCTGTTTTGTGCGTTGGCTGTTCATCGTTTTTTCTTTTTCTTTATGTAGCAAATTGTCTGCTGTGTCGTTTTTTACACTTGCCCCTAACTCGTTTATATGTATGATAAAATCATACAAAGCCACCCAATTCTGGGTAGATTGGTATGACAAACATCATACTTTATTTCGGTTCAAATATATAAATATTTCTTTACAAATCGTCAAACGGACTTTTTATTTGTTGCAAACTTTTGGTACTTACATGGGTATATATTTCGGTAGTTTTGCTGCTGTTATGTCCTAGCAATTCCTGAATATAGCGTAAATCAGTACCGCTTTCGAGTAGGTGTGTCGCATAACTGCGACGCAACCAGTGTAGTGTTACTGGTTTTGTATTCCCCACTTTTTGAAGGGCTTGTTTTAAAACACTTTGTAAACTTTGTTCTGAATATTTTTCTCCTGCATTTTGACCTTCAAAAAGCCAAATTTTAGGTTTGCAAATTGCATAATATTCTCGAAGCAAAATCAATATTTTTTCTGATAAAGGAGCAATTCGGTCTTTTTTCCCTTTGGCTTGCCTGATTATTACAATTCCTCTCATAGAATCAATATCTGTAGGTTTCAAATGCAATAATTCACTTCGCCGTAATCCACAAGCATAAATTAAACTCAACATCGTTTTGTGTTTAATGTTTACGTGTGCATTTAATATCAATTTTATTTCTTCTTTGCTCAATACATTAGGTAATAGTTTGGATCGTTTTGGTCTGTGAATGGCATCTACTATGATGGATTTATTTTGCACCGTTCTAAAAAACAATTTCAAAGCATTAACGATTTGGTTTTGGTACGAAGCCGAAAGATTATTTTTTAAAATATACTCGTTATTGTATAAAATTACATCTTCATTTGTAATATCAGCAATGGTTTTATTTCGATAAAACACCAAGAAGGATTTTAAGGCGTCGCTATAGGTAGTTATTGTACTATCGCTATACCGTTTTGAACGCAAGTATTGTTTGAACTTTTCTATTTGAGTTATGCCTTCGCTAGATGGAATAGTATGTGATAGCGGTGTAAGTTTAAACCGAACCCGATTTTCCTCAGTGTCAGGAAGATGCCAAGCCATTAAGGATTGGCTCCATCGTGCGCCGTCCAGCCTTTTGATACGAGCAATTAACTCAGCATCTTTTTCAAAATAGACTGCAATTCGTTTGCTGCCTTTGTGTGTAATTATTTTAGCTTCCCAGTTCATAATCAGTATTTTAATATACTAATGTAGCCAATTGTTTTTAGAGTTTAAAATAGTAGACTTTTCGCAAAACTTCACCAACTTTGCAATCAAACTAATAAAAATGAAAATAAATCCAAAAAACGGAATCGACAAGCTCCTTTTCGGAATGAAACAAAACGACGTTATCGCGCTCTACGGCAAACCCAACCGGAATTACAAGGACGAAGACGAGAACGTGATTTTTGCCTATAATGCGCTAAAAATGCGTTTGACTTTCTATCAGGAAGAAGAATTCAAGCTGGGGTATATCGTGGCTTCGAGTCCAGACCTAGAGCTATTCAGCAATAAAGTCATTGGCAAAAAAATTAGCGATGCCAAAAAGGAATTGGCCACCAAAGGAATAACCAAGTTCACTCAGGAAGATTTCGACACTTTCGAAAACTATTTCAATGAGGACAATTGGTTTATTCTGCAAACAGAATTTGACGAAGTCGTGAAATTTGAAATTGGCGCTATCATCAATGCTAAGGACGAGTTT
>CAMDGJ010000205.1 GCA_945897545.1 Flavobacterium psychrophilum | reverse complement strand
AAGGACTTCCTGCTATTTCTTCCAACTTTTTAAGTAATTGTACCGTAAGAATGCCTCTCATCCCACCACCATCAATACTTAAGATTATTTTTTTTGCTTGAGGTATTCCTAAATTTGTATGAGCAATTTCTTTTTTTGTTGCCATAATTATCTATTTATATTACTATCAAGTTTGTTTTATTACCAATATTTTTTAATAAAGATTTTGAAATAGATTAATAGATTGTTGAGGTGTTTTATCCAAAACTGCCATCAGGTCTGGTTTTATTTCCAATATTGAATTTTGATTCGGTAGAATTAATGCGTAAAGCTGTAAATGTTTTTCTTCCACTTGAAGTAATGCTGCTTGTAATAGAAAAGCCAATTGCCATGATATAGATTTTTAAATTAATTTTAATCTAATGTGCAAAAGATCTGGGGTATTTTCTAAATAACTAATTTTATTTTACTAAAAATCAATTAGTTGTGTTTTAATTGTTACAAAATTAACTCAAAAAACAATACAAATTTTAAGGAAATAAATTATTGTTAAAATTGCTATTTATCAAATGGTTTATTTGAAATTTAATCCAAAAAATAAAATAAATTATGTCTTTATTGAAGAATGACTAGAAAATCACTTATTTTTGGAAAGTTAAAATAACAATAAAACAATGACAAAGTTACAATTACGCGCCTTTCTATACCAATTGGGTTGTTTTGCTATATTATTTATAGGGTTTCGATTTTTGATTGCAGAATATACAAATCTTGATGGCTTATTGATTCCTTTTACCGCTTTTGTGGTAGGAACTATTTTGTCTCCAAAATTTCAGGCTTCAAAAACCAAAGACGGCGAGAAACTATTTATGTCTTGGATTTTTATAAAAGGTATTAAGGAAATAGGCTAATTCGTAACTATTTTCTTCGGTTTAACCGTCTTTTTATATAAAGGAACAAAGTAAGTGACTGTATAGTTAAATCCAGCTCCAAAGTTTCCAGCATACGTTTTGTTGAATCCCGGAATATACAAGTTTTCGAAATTGTCGCTTGGTTGTTTGTCAAAAATTAATCCGTTCATTCTAAGGCTGAATCCAACAAATATATTGTTGATTACTTTTACTTTAACCCCTAAAACAACTTCAATCCAGCCAGCAGTTAAACCATTGAATGTTTCCCAAGAAGTTTTAGATGGCAGTTCGCCCCAGTACGGATACGTATTATAGGTTTTGTAACTATTCAATTCCTGACTAAAAGTGCTGATGCCATACCGCATCCCTATGCAGATAATATTTTCCATATCGAGCCAGTTTTCGTAAAAATTATAATCAAAACCTACTTTTAAATATGTCCCTTTTGTGGTGGTATTCAATCGGTCGTCTTCGGTCGTCTTGTTTTCACTCCCGAGTTCAGCGGCTAGAAAATATTTTTTGGTTAAGCGGTAATCGCCTACCAATTCTATGCCTTTGTAATTTTCATCATATAAACCACGAGTCAATTTATACAAGTCAACTCCTACACGCAACCCATAACGATCCTTTTTAACGGGAATAATCGTGTCGGTTTTTGTTGCTGACGATGGCTTTGTTTTTACTTTTGCTGGAACTTCTGGAATTTCGCCCACGATTTTCGTTCTTTCGAGCGATTTATTAGTCGGGATAGTATCTTGGGCTTGGGCCAAAAACAAAGACATCAGAAACCCAATACTAAAAAAATACTTTAATGTGTGTTTCATTTTCGTTATCTATGTTACTTTTTTCAACAGATATAAATTGCATCCATCTTAGTTTAGTCGCTGGAATTGAGTTATGAACAACCTTATTGAATGGGTCAAATGTAAAAAGAGCTTTAAAACCACAAGCTCTTGACACAAAAATATCTCGGCTGGTATAGTTAAACGTGACTTCATCAATGTCTATCAAGGTTGGATTTGGATTTCCAGAATTTAGGATAAAACGGTAAGTAGTCGTATTTGCGTCCGTTTTTAACGGAATTGAAATTTTGCTCCCGTTTGTCAAATATTTAGAATCATCACTAGCACTTTCGTTAAAGACGATGCCTTCAGTCATTCCGTCACCAATGACTTTTAAATTCGTCACATTTTTTAAAACTGTTGGGTTGCTGATGTCATAAAATTCAAAAACCAGTCGTGGAGTATTAGGGGTGTTGCCATCACAAATATCATCTTTCTCACAACTGCCGAAAGTAAAAACTGCAAGGAATAATAGTATAAGTATTTTTTTCATAAAATTTAAATATCAATAGCAATGGCAGTATCAATGGCAAAAATCAATTTCAATGTCAAAAATCAATTTCAATTTTCTCTAAAACCTGCCTGCCGGAATGCAGGTCTGCAATCTGCGACCTGCATTCTGCAATCTTATCTTTTTTCCAAAAGTACAACATTTTCCACGTGATGCGTTTGCGGAAACATATCCACCGGGCGAACACGAGTAACTTTGTATTTTTCATCCATTAAAGCCAAATCACGCGCTTGTGTTGCTGAGTTGCAACTCACATACACAATTTTTGATGGTTCAATCTTCATAATTTGTTCAATAACGTCTTTGTGCATTCCGTCTCGTGGTGGATCAGTAATAATTACGTCGGGTTTGCCGTGTTGTGCAATAAAACTTTCGTTAAAAACTACTTTCATATCTCCTACATAGAATTCACAATTGGAAATATTGTTGCGCTCGGCATTGGCTTTTGCATCAATAATGGCCTCAGGAACGCTTTCGACACCAATTACTTTTTTTGTGTTTTTCGACACAAATTGTGCAATTGTTCCGGTTCCTGTATATAGATCGTAAACCACTTCATTACCTGTTAATCCGGCAAAATCTCTTGTGATTTTATACAATTCATAGGCTTGATCGGAGTTGGTTTGGTAAAAAGATTTGGCATTAATGCTAAATTTCAAGCCTTCCATTTCTTCCAGAATGTAATCTCGTCCTTTATATAATTTGATGTTTTGATCGTATAAAGTATCGTTTGCTTTATTGTTAACTACATATTGCAATGACGTAATTTGTGGAAACTTTTCATAAATATGATTTAAGAGCAGTTCTCTGCCTGCTTTGTCATTTTCGAAAAACTGAATTAAAACCATAATTTCTCCGGTAGAAGCGGTACGCATCATTAAGGTTCTAAGCAAACCTTCGTGATTTCTTGGATTAAAAAAAGTAAGGTTGTTTTCATTTGCGAAAGCCCGAACTTCATTCCGAATAGCATTTGATGGATCTTCTTGCAAATGACATTTATTGATGTCTAAAATTTTGTCCCACATTTTCGGAATATGAAAGCCCAAGGCATTTTTATTTCCTAAGTCTTCTGTGCTGCCAATTTCTTTTTCGGTAAGCCAACGGCTGTTCGAAAACGAAAATTCCATTTTGTTTCTGTAAAAAAATTGTTTTTCGGAACCCAAAATTGGTTCAAATTCAGGAAGTTCTACTTTTCCAATGCGCTGTAAATGGTTAAAAACCTCGTTTTGCTTGTAATACAGTTGTTGGCTGTACTTCATGTTCTGCCATTTGCAACCGCCGCAAACTCCGAAATGTTCGCATATAGGTTCGATTCTGTGTTCTGAAAATTCGTGAAATTTTACTGCTTTTCCTTCGTAATAGGCTTTGCGCTTTTTGAAAGTTTGTACATCGACCACGTCACCGGGAACGACATTTGGAATGAAAATTATCTTTCCGTCTGGGGCTTTTGCTACCGAAACACCTTTTGCACCTGCATCAAGGACTTTTATATGATCGAAAACGATTTTGTCTGTATTTTTCTTTGCCATAGCGCAAAAATAAGGCTTTGAATGGTTTTATAAATTCAAATTGTGAAATATTTTTGAAAGTACTTTATTATTTACCACAATTGCTGTACTTCCGGTTTGATATAACGTTCGTAGATTAAATTCATCGCAGCAATTTTTTCAGGCATCAATGGTGCTAAATCATAAACCGATAAGTTCGATTGCACATGACTGGCTTTAGATGCGCCAGGAATAATACAACTAATGGCATCAAAATTTAAAATCCATTGCAGAGCTATTGGAGCCAAATTTGATACACCGGGAAACAAGTCTTTCAATTCTTCCACGGCTTTTAAACCCAATTCATAATCAATTCCCGAGAAGGTTTCTCCTTTGTCAAATGCTTCGCCGTTTCGGTTGAAGTTTCTGTGGTCTTGGGCTCCAAAAGTGGTTTTTGAATCAAATAATCCAGTGAGAATCCCACTAGCCAAAGGCACTCTGGCAATAATACCAATATCCCTTTTTTGTGCTTCTTGGAAAAACAATTCAGATGGTTTTTGACGGAAAAGATTAAAGATAATTTGTATAGTGGTTACATTTGGATATTCAATAGCCTTTATCGCTTCGTCCACTTTTTCGACGCTAACGCCCAAGTTTTGAATTTTTCCTTGCGCTTTCAAACGGTCAAACAACTCAAAGATTTCAGGACGATAATACACCTCAATTGGTGGACAATGCAATTGGATTAAATCTATAGTTTCGAGTCCTGTTCTTTTCAAACTATCTTCTACAAATTTTTGTAAAACCTTTGGTTGGTAGCCTTCATTCAGGTGTGGATTGATGTGGCGGCCGCATTTGGTAGCAACATAGATGCGTTCCGAACGAGAGCGAACAACTCTTCCAACGGCGGTTTCGCTCAATCCATTTTCATACACATCGGCAGTGTCAATGAAATTCACGCCGTTATCTATAGCCGTATTGATTAATTCGTCTGCGGTTTTATCATTGAATGGAGAACCCCATTTTCCGCCCACTTGCCAAGTGCCAAGTGCTATTTCAGAGATATTGAAATTGGTTTTTCCTAGTTTTCGATAATTCATCTTAATTATTTTTGTACAAAGTAACCATTTTTGGTTTAAACTTTATTTAAAACAATCCAAAGTATTACCTTCTAATAATAATTTTTTTAGAAAAACTTCCATTATCCGTATTCACTTTCAAGGTGTATAGCCCCACCGATATATTGTGAACATTGATGATAAATTCATTAGTGGTTAAAGGATTGGTATAGGTTATTATACTTCTGCCATCGATAGAATAAACCGCAATGGAATTGATGTTGTTTTGAGAATGAACACTAATGATTTCCGAACTTGGATTAGGATAAACCAGTACTTCATTTTTCATTTCAAAATCATCAAATCCTAAAGATTTATAGGCATAACAACTTGGTGGTACAGCATTTTGAGATTTAATTAGATTGGTTATTTTAGTATTGCTATACCCAGAATTAGTTGTGTAATTA
>CAMDGJ010000204.1 GCA_945897545.1 Flavobacterium psychrophilum | reverse complement strand
AACAATACAGAAACACCTAAAAATAGCCAAAAAAAAGTTGAATAAATACTTGCCAATTCTGCTTTATCATCTTTATTTTCCACTACTAATTTAATAATTGAATTATTAATACCTAATGTGGCAATAGATTTTAGCATCGATGTGAAGTTCCTGAAACTACCCATCAAAGCCATTCCAGGAGTGCCTAAAAAAGTTGATATAATTTTTATGGAAAAAATGCCTAAAACAAAACTTATTCCAACTGAAATGGAATTTATAGATAAAACTTTTACGAGTATATTTTGTTTAAAGAATTTCAAAATTAAAGATTTCGAATTACACGTGCTGGATTTCCTGCAGCAAAAACATTAGGTGGAATATCTTTTGTTACAACCGAGCAGCTTCCAATTACAGAATTCTCTCCAATCGTCACGCCTTTTAAAACTACTGAATTATAAAATATAACAACATTGCTTTTTATAATAATTTGGCTAGATTTAGGCATCCCTGTCATTCTTTTTTGTGGATCAAGATCATGCCCATCGGTATCAACAAGAAAACAATTTATACCAATCATAACATTATCTCCAATCTCAATTTTTGATGCAGATTGTATAGAAGCTCCATTTGCCATAACTACATTATTGCCAATAGATACTTCGCTATTTTCTCCAAATGCGAGTATATAATTATAACTAGAATAGGTATAATGTGCCGCAGTAACGCCAATTTGTACATTATTGCCAAATGAGATTTTCCCTTTACCACTTAGCAGCAGAGGCATATACAATTTTGGTATACCTACAATCCTGTCGCAATCTGAAAGGATTTTATACTTCCAAATTCGTAAATAAAAGAATAAAATCCTTACTATTTTTTTTATAATTGTCATATCAATATTGATTTAAAATTGAAATAATAAAACCTACCTCCTCCGCAGTCATTACAGGACTCATTGGCAAACTCAAAACTTCGTCATGGAGTTTTTCAGTAATTGGAAATGACAAATTATTCCAAGCCTTAAAAGCTTTTTGTTTGTATGGCGGGATCGGATAATGAATCATTGTTTGGATTCCGTTTTCTAACAAATAGTCTTGCAATTCATCTCTATTTTGAGTTCGAATAACAAACAAATGAAAAACGTGATTGTTCGACAAATCCCAAAATGGTAAAGTAATTTTACTATTTTTAATTTCAGATAAATAGCGTTTCGCAATCACTTTTCGAATATTATTTTCAGCATCTAAATTAGGTAATTTAACATTTAAGAAAGCGGCTTGCAATTCATCTAATCTTGAATTTACGCCAATATAATCATTATGATATTTCTTTTCAGAGCCATAATTACGTATCGATTGAATAACTTTTG
This sequence comes from Flavobacterium psychrophilum, assembly GCA_945897545.1. GTDB lineage: Bacteria > Bacteroidota > Bacteroidia > Flavobacteriales > Flavobacteriaceae > Flavobacterium > Flavobacterium psychrophilum_L. The sequence continues at coordinate 3,931 of CAMDGJ010000204.1, read as the reverse complement.
CCAAGGCATCATCATTAGTAATAACGGCGCCTCCGTCTCCTAAAGCACCCAAGTTTTTTCCAGGATAAAAACTATACGCTGAAGCCCCGCACACCTGCGAAAGTGGAGCATTTTCACGCGCTTTTATTCCCCCTTCGGGGGTTAGGGGGCTTCCGTGAGATTGAGCTGCATCTTCAATTACTATTAAATTATTTGGATGGGCAATTTCATTAATCGCATCCATTTCAGCCAATTGTCCATATAAATGAACTACCAGAATTGCTTTTGTTTTTGAAGTAACTTTTTCTAAGATTAAATCGGGATCGATATTGTAAGTTTCCAACTTTGGCTCGACCAAAACTGGAATTAAATCAGCTTCAAGTATTGCCAAAATACTAGCGATATAAGTATTGGCGGGAACGATGACTTCATCTCCTTTTTGCAATTTCCCTAATTGAATATACCCTTTGAAAATTAAAACTAAAGCATCAAAACCATTACCTACTCCTATGCAATGTTTTGTTCCGCAATACGCAGCAAAATTAGTTTCGAAAGCTTTAACTTCATTGCCTAAAATATACCAACCGCTTTCTAAAACCGACTTCAATTTTTCTTGAAAAGCGGCTTCATACGGCTCGTTAATTTTTTTTAAGTCGAGGAATTTTATCATTTTAATTTTTTGATATAATGAGTAATGCTTTCTATTTTGTCAACAAATTCTTGATTTGATGGAAAAAAGTCACTAAGATTTTTTGGCAGTTCTTTTTTTAAAGTATAAGTTGCAATACCTATCGGTTTGTTAATATCTTGTAAAGCAAACTCTACAGTCGTTCTGTTTTTAGACTTGCAAATAATAACTCCAATACTGGGATTTTCGTGATTTTTTTTGACCAATTTATTCAAAGTCGAAAGGTAAAAATTAATTTTACCAGCCATTTCAGGTTTAAATTCGTCAATTTTTAAATCTATCGCGACCAAACATTGCAACTCTCTATGAAAAAGCAACAAGTCTATTTCATAAATTTTGTCGTCATACTTTATTGGAAATTGATTGCCAATAAACGAAAAATTACCTCCCAATTCAATCAAAAAATTTCGGATATTTGATAAAATTGCTTGCTCTAATTGAGCTTCAGAATAGGGTTCAGATAAATTTAAAAAATCAAATGTATATTCATCTTTGATTATTAAATCGGCATTTTGAGTTATTGGAACCTCCAACGTTTCAGTAAAATTGGTTTGACTCAATAAGGTATTTTGGTAATGACTGTTGTCGATTGCATTGACTAATGACGTTTTTGACCACTGAAATTTTTTGGTCATATTAATATAATAAAACCTTTCGTGTTCGTCCTTACATTTCTCTAAAATAAGAATATTATGTGTCCAGGGAATTTCTGCAACCAATGGTTGCAGAATTAGAGAACTAGTATAATACTGCTCATATAAATTTCGCATATACCACAAATTACGAGCAGAAAATCCATTAATCCCTATGAATTCTTTTTGTAGTTCGGTAGCTAAAACCTCAACAATCCCTTTACCCCAGCCGTACTGCAGTTGTCTTTCGAGAATTGTTTTACCAATATTCCAATACAACTGGATCTGCTCTGTATTTACTTTTTGCAAAGCACGATATTGAGCCATTTTTATTTGCGTTTTTATTTCTTGAACAAAATCGATATGGTTGGTCTCTAGCATACTTTTAGTTGGTTTTTTTTGAAGAATTATTTTTTAAAAAGTCAGATGCTGTAAGACTTATTTGACGATATGACTGAAAAAAATTTTCGGCATTGTTTCAAATTAGTTTTTTCAAGTACGTCAAATTTAATATTATTAGCAAATTCTCTTAATAATTCCGTCTTCAATTAGTTTTTCTTTTTTTATCAAAATTATACTATATAACACCCCTGAACCAATTATTCAAATTGATATGACTATTCATAGCTTTTACTGCACTTTCCTGCAAAGTTTTATATGTATCGTCTATGATAGAAAGTAAGCTTTACTACTTCATATTGATGAAACTTATTTTAAAACATTTTCAAGTTTCGTAAAATTTATGGTTTCAACCTCATAAAAATCCTGAACAATGGTGCTCGCTCCAAAACTTTCTTTCCAAAAAACCAAGCCTTCGTTTAATTTTTTGCCTTGTTCCTCATTAGAAATTCCAAAGTCAAAAAAGCGTTTATTTTTAAAAACGGAAGTTACCAAATGATGGTAAAGAAAGTCCAATGATCCCAACTCATTTTTATTGTTCATACCAGAAACATATTGTGGATGAGCAACATTTTCTGATATAAAAATAGTCGTTCCAGCAACAATTTTATCGTCTTGATACACATTAAAATGGCGAATATTGTTAGGAAATTTTTGTTGCAACATTTCAATTTCTGCAATAGAATGTACTGGTTTTGCCTGATGTTTTCTATCTAAATTTGGTTGCAAAACATCTTCCCAAAACAACTTAAAATTTAATTCTTCTTTTATAACCAAATTATTTTTTATTCCCCGTCTAATACATTCTTTTCTAGTTTTCGAGATAGTGTACGGTTTTGACAGATCAATAACAGCCAATGAATCTCTTCGTACCAATTTGGCTTCAGCCAAAAACAAAGCATAGTTCAATTCTTCGGCAGGTTTTTGATGATAAATAGATGGGATTAATTTTAACTGCAATAACTCTATTTTATTATCATTCAAAAAAGACAATATGCTTTTGAAAATTTCAATCACCGAAGCCAATTTTAGTTTTTCATTATAAACCAATCCACCATAAGTCAATCCTTGGTGCGAGAAAACTTCATTACGAACAACATTTGCAGGCAGAACGGCAACCCATTTTTCATTGTCTAAAACGATCAAGGAATAATCCCGAAATCTATCGTTATGGTATTCCATAAAATCACGATGAAACAAGAAAGTTCCGTTTTTGGCTAAGCCAATAAAAACATTCCAATGCTCATAATCGTTTTTGTGGTATAATCGAACGGTATAATTTTTCAATTGCTATGCTACTTTGTGTATAATTCAAAATTTGAATCAAAAATATACAAAAAAAACTAAAACCTTTGTAAATTTGACACTTTACACATTAAATCCAACAATGAAGCAAATATCCTCGGTTCAAAATCCATTCATTAAATCCCTAGCACTTCTCCAAGAAAAAGCAAAAGCGCGCAAACAATCTGGCAGTTTTTTGATTGAAGGCAAAAGAGAAATCGAAATTGCAACAAAAGGTGGATATGAAATAGAAACGATTTTATTTTTACCCGATTTAATCTCGGAAAATGAAGCTGCTAAAGGATCTACAAGCGCTGAATTAATCGAAATTTCAAAAGAAGTCTATCAAAAATTAGCGTATCGTGATACTACAGAGGGAATTTTGGCTGTAGCCAAAACCAAATCCTTAAAACTATCTGATTTAAAATTGTCTAAAAATCCATTGATTCTTGTTGCAGAAGCTCCCGAAAAACCAGGAAACATTGGCGCTTTACTACGAACTGCCGATGCAGCAAATCTTGATGCCGTTATTATTGCCAATCCAAAAAGCGATTTATACAATCCCAATATCGTTCGATCCAGCGTAGGATGTTTATTTACTAATCAAATTGCCACTGGAACAACTGCTGAAATTATTACATTTCTTAAAGAAAGAAAAATAAATATTTATTGCGCCACTTTACAAGATTCAACTTCCTATCACACCCAAGATTTTACGAGTCCAACCGCTTTAATTGTAGGCACGGAGGCCAATGGCCTCACTCAAGAATGGCGTGATGCAGCCACACAAAACATCATTATCCCAATGCAAGGCGAAATCGACAGTATGAATGTTTCGGTTGCAGCAGCCATTTTGATTTTTGAGGCTAAAAGACAGAGGGGATTTTAGATTGCAGACCTGCCTGCCGGCAGGCAGGCTTTAGATTTTAGAAAATAGAGTAAAGAAAAT
>CAMDGJ010000203.1 GCA_945897545.1 Flavobacterium psychrophilum | reverse complement strand
CAATATTAGCCGAAATGCTCCTGAAATTTCGCATCCAAATCTAAAACATTATTCAGTTGATGTCCTTAAAGACACACTACCTGATATCGAAAACATTGACGTTTTGATTTATTGCCCTGGTTCAATAAATTTGAAGCCTATTGGTAGTTTGAGTATCGATGATTTTAGAAATGACTTCGAAATCAATGTTATTGGTGCTGTAAAAACAATACAAAAATATTTGCCTGTTTTAAAAAAAGGAGCAAATCCTGCGATCCTTTTATTTAGCACTGTAGCAGCAAAGCTAGGAATGCCATTCCATGCTAGTATTGCAACCGCGAAAGCGGGAGTCGAAGGTTTGGTTAAGTCCTTGGGAGCCGAACTAGCTTCGGTAGTTCGTGTTAACGCCATTGCACCAACGATAACAGAAACTACTCTGGCAGCAGGAATTTTGCGAAACGATCGAATGAAAGAAAATATGATGGAACGACACCCAATGAAAAATTATTTGAAACCAGAAGAAGTGGCAAGTATGGCTGATTACTTGATTTCTGATAATGCAAAATCAATCTCAGGGCAAGTTTTTGAAATGGACTACGGGATCGTAACGTTTAAAATCTAAAAAAAGTAAATTAAACAGCTTTATTGCTGAACAAAAAACAAATATAATGATAGAAAATAAATTAAAAGGTTACGAAAAAATAGAAAAATACGATAAAGAAACAACTGCAATACTCGCTGAAAACTACCGTTCCATAATCGAAAATTTAGGCGAAAATATTTATCGAGAAGGACTTGAAAAAACGCCTGAAAGAGCTGCAAAAGCAATGTTGTTTTTAACTCACGGTTATGCATTAAATCCTTTAGAAATTTTAAAATCTGCCTTGTTTACAGAAAACCACACACAAATGATCGTCGTAAAAGACATCGAAGTATATTCAATGTGTGAACACCATATGCTGCCATTTTTTGGAAAAGCACACATCGCATACATACCAAACGGAAAAATTGTAGGTTTAAGTAAGTTACCAAGAATTGTAGATGCGTTTTCTAGAAGAATGCAGGTTCAAGAAAGATTGACTGATGAGATAAAAAATTGTATTCAGGAAGCACTAGAGCCTTTGGGTGTGGCAGTTGTAATTGAAGCACAGCATATGTGTATGTGTATGCGTGGTATTCAAAAACAAAATTCAGTTACTACTACTTCTTCTTTCACTGGAGCTTTCGAAAAAAACAAGACTAGAAGGGAATTTATTAGTTTGATTTCCAATAAATTGAGTTAATTTTAGCGTGATAAATAATAGCTATGAAATGAGCATAACCTTAAATTTGGTCGCAAACACCAACGAAAATATGCGACCCGAGCGTAAGCGAACAGGCGAAGCAATTCCATATTCCTTTAAAAAACAAAAATTATCTATATATGAAAATTCTCTTAACCGGTGCAACGGGATATATCGGTAAGCGACTTTTGCCTATTTTAGTAGGTCAAGGTCACGAAATTATTTGTTGTGTAAGAGATAAAAATAGGTTTTATTGTCCGAAAGAGTTTAGAAAAAAAATTGTAGTTATAGAAGTTGATTTTTTGAAAGCAGAAACTTTAACAGCTATTCCGGAGGATATCGATGCGGCCTATTATTTAATTCATTCTATGTCAACTTCCACGGCAAATTTCAGTAAACTTGAGCGAGTTTCTGCCGAAAATTTTGTTTCTAGAATTAATCAAACTCGTTTAAAACAAGTTATTTACTTGAGTGGAATTGTGAATGACGAATCACTTTCTAAACATTTATCCTCAAGGAAAAAAGTAGAAGATGTTTTGAATTCGGGAAATTTTGCAGTGACCACATTACGTGCCGGAATAATCGTGGGGTCAGGAAGTGCCTCTTTTGAAATTATTAGGGATTTGATTCATAAACTTCCCATCATGATTACTCCAAAATGGGTTAACACCAAGTGTCAGCCAATTGCCATCAGTGATGTTCTTGAATTTTTGTCAAAATCCCTCTTCAATCCAAAAACTTACAATCAAAATTTTGATATTGGCGGTCCAGATATTCTTACCTATAAAGAAATGTTACTGGGTTTTGCAAAGGCACGAAATTTGAAACGAATTATTTGTACAATACCGGTAATGACTCCTAAATTATCGTCCTATTGGCTTTTTTTTGTTACTTCTACTTCCTATAAACTTGCAATAGCATTAGTAAGCAGTATGAAAGTCGAAGTAGTTTGCAAGGACAATAGAATAAATGATTTATTAAATGTAGACCCGATGCCTTATGAAGTAGCATTGACAAAAGCGTTAATAAAAGTAGACAAAGACGATGTCGTTTCTAGCTGGAAAGATTCTTTGATAAGCGGACGATTTAGCAGTAATATTTCGAAATTCATAAAAGTTCCTAAAAAAGACTGTTTTATAGATAGACGAAAAAAAGAAATTATAAATAGAGAGTTCACTGTCGAGAGAATATGGTCTATTGGTGGAGAAACAGGCTGGTATTATGGAGATTGGCTTTGGGATATGAGGGGTTTTATTGACAAATTATATGGCGGAGTAGGCTCACGCAGAGGCAGAACCAATAAGCACGATATTCATGTAGGAGATGCTTTAGATTTTTGGCGCGTTTTGTATGCCAATAAGGAGGAAGGGAAATTAATTTTATTTGCCGAAATGAAATTACCCGGCGAGGCTTGGCTCGAATTCAAAATTATCAATAATACCTTGTATCAATCTGCGACTTTTAGACCAAAAGGTATTTGGGGCAATCTCTATTGGTATTCCGTTTTACCTTTTCACGGTTTTATTTTTCAAGGAATGCTTAACAAACTAATTCAATAAAATAGTATTTATTAAAACTAGCTATTTTTTTGGGTTTAAATTCTGAACATCTAAGGAGTATTGGTTTAGTAATTAAAAATACTATTCTGTATTTTTATTTTCCTTTTTGAGTATATTTCCATATAATCCAAGGCAAGACTTTTCATGGCTTTTATTCCTAATATAAAAGTTCCTTCATCAATTAAAATTTATGTATTTCTCCAACAAACTCTAATTTTTTGGCATAAAAAAACCGAAAATTTTTTTCCGGTTTTCTAAGCAATATTCTTTTTATTTTTTCAAACGAGCTTTAAATATTTTTTCAAATTTTTCTATTTTTGGTTGAATAACCATTTGGCAATACGGCTGGTTTTTATTGTTTTCGTAATAATTTTGATGATAATCCTCAGCTATATATAACGTAGTGAGTGGTTCTAGTGTGGTTACAATTGGATTGCTAAATACTTTTTCGGTATTTAATTGGTCAATAATAGATCGAGCAGCTTGTTTCTGTTCTTCATTTTTATAGAAAATCGCAGATCGGTATTGTGTTCCCACATCGGCACCTTGACGGTTTAAGGTCGTTGGATCGTGAACGGTAAAAAACACTTGAAATATTTCATCAATATTGGTTTTGGTTTTGTCGTAAGTAATTTGCACCACTTCGGCGTGACCAGTTCTACCCGTGCAAACTTCTTCATAAGTGGGATTTGCATTTTTCCCTCCCGCAAAACCAGAAACAACTGATTTTACACCGTCTAATTTTTCGTAAACCGCTTCAACACACCAATAGCAACCGCCACCAAGCGTAATGGTTTGTAATTCGCTATTGCTTATTTTTTCTACATTCATATTGTCAGGAACAAAATCTAAGGCAATAGAATTCATGCAGTATCTTTTTCCTGTTGGTTTAGGACCATCGTCAAAAAGATGACCTAAATGCCCATCACATCTACCGCAGAGCGCTTCAATTCTTCTCATTCCGTATGTATTGTCGTCTTTGTAAACTACACTATTTTTATTTTCTTGTTCAAAAAAACTTGGCCAACCGCAACTGCTAACGAATTTCTGCTCAGATTTAAATAGTTTGTTGCCGCAAGCTGCACAATAATAAGTGCCTTTAGCCTCAGAATCCCAAAGTTTTCCCGTAAAAGCTCTTTCGGTATCCGCATTTCTTGAAACAGCGTACAAATCTGGTGAAAGCACTTTTTTCCATTCGGCATCGGTGATAGTTAATTTTGTAGTGTCGGTATTTGAATAGTAAGGATTTCCTGGTTTGCTAATTGTATTTTCCATTGTGGATGATTTTGGAGTTGATTCCATTTTTTTAGTTGATTGTCCGCATGCATTAAATGCCAATAAAGGTAATACTATTAAATAATTAAAGATATTTTTCATAACAATCTTATTTAGATTAGGCTGCAAATTTACGATGGATATTCGCAAGAAATTGTCGTGTAGATTGCAAAAAGAGTTCATTTAAGGAAAGTTTAACTGTTGTTGATTTTCCAAAAATCAGAGTTACCATTTCTTTTTTTGTATTTTTGCGAGGCTAAATAACAATATGAAAGAAGAGAATGTAATATTGGTTAATGAAAATGACGAGCAAATTGGATTGATGCCTAAACTGGAGGCACATGAAAAGGCAGCTTTGCATCGGGCATTTTCGGTTTTTGTGTTAAACAACAAAAATGAAATTATGCTCCAGCAAAGGGCTCATCAGAAATATCATTCCCCTTTATTGTGGACCAATACTTGTTGCAGTCACCAACGCGAAGGAGAAAATAATATTCAGGCTGGAAGTCGAAGATTGTATGAAGAAATGGGTTTCAAAACAGAGTTGAAAGAATTGTTTCATTTTATATACAAAGCACCTTTTGATAATGGTTTAACGGAACATGAACTCGATCATGTTATGATAGGGTATTATGACGAGGAGCCAATAATAAACACTGAAGAAGTAGAAAATTGGAAATGGATTAGCATTAAAGATGTTCAAAATGATATGCGTTTGCATCCCGAAATTTATACTGTCTGGTTTAAAATTATCTTTGACCAGTTTTATCATTTCTTAGAAGAACATAAGATTTGAGATTGCAGAGTTTAGATTTAAGATTTCAGAAATCCACAATTAACCTCAAACTTCTAACCTTTAACCTTTAACGTCTAACTTCCTATGAGAGTAACTATAAGTAGAAAAGCACATTTTAATTCAGCCCATCGATTGTATAGAAAAGACTGGTCTTTCGAACAAAACGATGCTATTTTTGGCAAATGCAATAACCCTAATTTTCACGGCCATAACTATGAATTAATTTTAAATGTTACTGGTGAAGTTGATCCCGAAACAGGATATGTTATGGATGTCAAATTCCTATCCGATATTATTAAAGAGGAAGTTGAAAATCAATTTGATCATAAAAACTTAAATTTAGATGTTCCAGATTTTGAAAACTTAAATCCAACTGCCGAGAATATAGTGATCGTTATTTGGAATAAAATTAGAAAAAGAATAAAACCTGAATTTGATTTAGAAGTA
>CAMDGJ010000202.1 GCA_945897545.1 Flavobacterium psychrophilum | reverse complement strand
AACGTCAGACTGTGAAAAAACATGCACAATCTTTGCATCAAATATACTAAAATACTTGTAAGAAAAATAAAGATTTTGTATATTTAGTGATGCAACACATCAACGGAATTTCCCGACAGCAGCTACAAGTAGTCAGCTTAGAAGACATTATTAGCCCAGACAATCCTATTCGATTTATCGATGCTTTTGTACATAGTATCGACCTACAGAAAATAGGATTTAGACAGCAAGTTTTAAAAACCGAAGGTCGTCCGAGCTTTGATACCAAAGTTTTTCTAAAAATCTATTTATACGGCTATTTAAATGGCATTCGCAGTTCTCGCAAACTCGAAAAAGAATGTTTTCGCAACCTGGAGATGCGATGGCTTCTAGAAGCTATTTGCCCCAATTACCATAGCACCTGCCTGCCGGCAGGCAGGTAGCTGACTTTAGAAAAGACAATCCCAAAGCCCTGAAACAACTCTTCAAAATCTTTGTATCCTTTTTGAAAGATGCCGATTTAATTGCTGGCGATACCATCGCTATTGACGGAACGAAATCCAGAGCACACAATGGCAAAAAATCCAATTTCAACCAAAAGAAAATCGATAAACACAAAGAATATATCGAAGCCAAAACCCAAGAATATCTAACCGCTTTAGAGCAAAACGACAGCCAAGAGAACAGCACAACAATCACTAATATCCAACAAAAAATTGCCCGTCTCAAACAAAACAAAATCAAGTACGAACTTCTAGAAGAACAACTCAAAGCTAGTGGCGATCCACAAATAAGCACCACCGATGCTGATGTCAGAGCATTGTTGGTTCAAGGTCAAGTGGTTGAAATATCGTATAATATCCAAGCCGCCGTAGATGATAAACACAATTTAGTAGTAGCTACGCACACCATCAATCGCAATGATAAAAACGCACTTTCAGCCATTGCCATAGAAGCCAAAGAGAATTTAGCAATAGAAACCTACACGGCTTTGGTGGACAAAGGCTACCATAAAGGAAGAGAAATAGATAGCTGCAAGCAAGCCAATATCACCACCATTGTGGCGCATCCCGATCAAGGCAAGAGCAACGAGAACGGCACACAACCCGAGTATTTTGTTTCTAAATTCAAGTACAACAAAGAGTCAAACACCTACACTTGTCCACAAGGTCAAACACTCACCACCACAGGTCGTTGGCACAAAAAAACAGGCCGAACAGAAGAGAGTGGGTATCAGTTTCAAAAATACCGCACCCCAGCCTGTAAAACTTGTCCAGTAAAAGACTTATGCACCAGTCGCAAAGGAGGAAGAGAGATAGACCGAAGCCAGTACGCCCACGCAGTTGAGGAGAACCTTCAGCGCTACAAAGACAACCCACAACTCTACCGAAAGCGGCAAGAGATCAACGAGCATATCTTTGGGACCATCAAGCGAAAATGGGGCTACAATTACACCGCTTTAATAGGTTTAGAAAAAGTAAACGGAGAACATAGCTTGATTATGTTGGTGTATAACATCAAACGCAGCATCAATATACTTGGAGTTCCCGAGCTGATTTCCAAACTCAAAAAATGGAACTCATCCTACAAAGCAAAAGTCTTGTTTTTGCTGAAAATAGAGTATTTAAAGGGTATTTCAGCCTTCATTTTTGGACAAACCAAAGTAGCAGGCTAAAAAAACAGCCTTCTTAAAAAGGCTTTATTTGAATAGTAGCAATAGGAAAATGTGAATGTTTTAAAGGAAAATAGAGGTTATTTCACAGCCTGACGTTTTGCGGCTTTGCGAAGAAGCGGATTATCAGCACTAATGTTCATTAGAAGCACAATTGTTTGTTTAACCACAAATGTGTCATAGAATCACGAAATCCGCTTTTTTGCCAAACTGCTGTTATGCCTTCGTTGTTTTTCAGCCGTTGAGTATTCTATTTCACTACAAATATTATGTCTGTCAATGCTGTAAAAGTTTTTGTTTTTCCTTTGAATTCAAATTCTATTTTTAGGTCTTCAGTTTTTTTCGTTTTGAAGTTGTCCAAATAGGTTAAGATTGTCGGCTTTAAAAGGTCGATGTTTCTTTTCAATTTCCACGAATTTATAAAGTCGTCTGTGTCAACCAAAATGAGGAATAAACGATTTTCTGAACCAAAACGCATTTCTCCTTGATTTTCATAAAGCCAAGTTGCTAACACTTTTGGGTTGTCTTGTACTTCTTGTAAAATGTCTAACTTTTCATCTTTTAAGGTTTTGAGAACTTCCAAACAAAAATCATCGTTTCTGTCTTTCATTTTCTCAACTATTTCATAGAAGATGTCGGCTGGTTTTGCCGATTTGTCAAAAAGTATTTTTGCTTCTGTTGCTTTCTTTTTTAGATATGTTAATTCAACAGGTAATCCTTTTTCCTTACGTTTCGTTTTTATATATTCTGCTGGTAAGTAAGTTACTTTCAAATCAAATGGTATGTCATTAATGAAAAAGTCAACACTTTTGATTTGTCCAACCGTTGGCAAAACTTCCGTATGAGATTTAAAAATATGTTCGATCAAAATACTGCTCCAATGGTTGTACCAACTATTTAAAACGTAACCTTGTACAGCTACACTGATTTCAGTTTCAAATTTGGAAAGTAAGTTTTCATAAGAAGGGTTTTGAACTTTTACATATCTGCTTACCAAATATTTGTCTAAAGAATTTTGATAATCTCCGCCCCAATCGAAATTCTTTAATTTATACAATTCTGATACGAGTTGTGCTGTGTTAAGAGCTCCAACTTGTTTCGTATTTTCCGATTTAATGAAGTTGTCAAGAATTTGATTTGAATTAATTACATCAGTGCTCAATATGCCAAATAATTCAACGAATTGTTTAGCAAGTGCAGTTTCTTTCAGAGTAATATTGTTGATTTTTAAAAATTCAGCAATAAGTTCTTTTCTGCTAATTGATTTTGTCTTTAGCCATAAAAGACCAATACTATCATTACTGAACTCTTCGAGTTCTTCGTTTTTATGTAATTTATCCCAATAATTAAAGTCCTTCATTTACTACTTGTTCTTTATGGTTACTTGAAACGAAATGCTTCTTTTTAGGACTACAAACAAATAGTATTTCTTGACTACCTGCGACGCTTCCTTTTCCACCTCTTCCGTTTTGATATGTTTTTGCTTCTACTGTTACGTTTCGGTATTTTGAAATTAATTTTTCAAATTCTTCAATTCCTGGATAACTTCTATTGTTATAGCTAATTAACCAATTCGGAATTTCTTCTGATAATTCAAATAGCTTTTCAAAAGAAGATATAACATCTCTTTTTTTGTCAAAACCGCTAAATCTTTGTGGTTCATAACGTTTAATACCATTTATAAAATCTTTGTCTTTCCAATATTCCGTATAAGTTTCTAACAAATGGTAAAAACCTTGATAGTCTGCGTGACTATCACAATATGGAGGGTCGAAATATGCCAAATCTACATTTTCCATTTTAGGTAGTAAGTCTAAAATATTCTGGTTGAAACTTTGGTTGTTTTGCTGGTTGTCAAAAACAGCGTCATTGTATTTTGGAAGTAACTCTTCAAAAATTTCTTTGACTGGTCTTATTAAACTTCTGTTGCGTTTTATCCTTTCTGGGTCGCTTGCATAGACCAAAGCTTGCGTATGACCAAAATGCCCCATTGTTATTTTTCGGGTCATACTTCTATTGATAACCGTGAAAGCAAGAGCTTGCTTAAACTCGTTTTCTAATAATGGAATATTTGCTCTAAAATTATCTAAAAACTGTGCCTCTTCTTTTTCAAAAAATACATTTGTAAATGTATTTTCAATTAAGTCAAATTCGTTTTTGTTTTTTGCAGGTTGAAAAAGAATATCTAAATCTGTTTTGTCTAATTTGGTAGACTTGTTCTCAATTAAAGCTATTCCAATTTGATTATTAAAATTTAAAAAATCGTTAGTAATTACTTTACATCCTTGTTGTTTCAATAAATAACCAACAGATTGCGAACCAGCAAAAGCATCAATCGCAGAGTTTGTATTTTTAGGAATAAACTGATTAAGCCAAGGCAATAAAGTATGCTTTGCACCTAAATATTGAGGTTCAGGAAATTGGTAATTAAAATATTTATATTCTTCAAAAAGCATTATTATCTGTCTTAATTTTAAGTCCGCAAGTTACTAAATATAACCCTTCTTTTTTTGATAAGAGTTGAAAAAATCGTCCGTTGTCAACTCGATTGTTTGTTTTGACGGTCGTCCTACAATGAGGCATAACTATTTTATATACGCATAAAATTACCCGCTTTTGTTCTAAATAGGTATGTGATGCGCTTATTTTTGTTTGTAATCTTGCGTTTTATTTTATTCTCATTTTTCAAATATATAAATAAATCTTTACAAATGATCAAACGGACTTTCGAGAAATCTAAAATCCTAAGTCTAAAATTGGATCCGGCAACAATCGAAATGTCATTCTATGGTATTTCGTCACACCATATTTTCGGATGGCTTCGCGATGTTCTTTTGTTGGATAGCCTTTGTTTTGTTGCCAATTGTACATTGGGAATTCTTCGTGAATCAGGTTCATATACTCATCCCGATAGGTTTTGGCTAATACTGAAGCTGCGGCAATGCTGAGGTATTTCGAATCGCCTTTTACAATACTTTGATTGGGTATTGATTGTAATAATTCGATTTCAGCTTTAGAAAATTGTTTCCCACAACTGGTTTTCAATCCCAATTTTGCGTTCAATAAGCGGTTGCCATCCACAATAATAAATTCGGGAGTTGGGCTTAATTTCAAAATACATTCCTGCATTCCTTTCATCGAAGCATTTAGTATGTTGATTTCATCAATTTCATTGGGATGTAAATGGGTTACCGCAAAAGTAAGAGCTTGGCTTTCGATAATGGGTCTAAGTTTTTCTCTTGTTTTCTCGGATAATTGTTTCGAATCGTTTAATAATTCAAAAAGCAACTTTTTCGAATCATTGATAATTTCCCCTTTGGGGGTTTGCTTTGCCAGTTCGCTATCGCTCGTGTGGGTCAGAATTACCGCAGCAGCGGTAACAGGGCCGGCAAGACAGCCACGACCGGCTTCGTCAGTTCCTGCTTCAAGCAGGTATGTTGAGTAATTAGAAAGTAACATCTTTTTAAACAAATATATCTAAATCTTATTATTTTAATCTCTTTTAGGTTTAATTTCTCGAAGCTCTGCTTCGGTTTTTTTGCCGCAGATTCACAGATTAAAAAGATTTTTGAAAATCTGTGAATCTGTGGCTAATACCTATTGGGTTCTGCCCCGAGGTGGTTTATTCCAATTAGAAATAATTTTTTAAATTTTTTTCAATTTTCTTATTGAATTTTAATATAAGTTAAAGAAGAAAGGCTGCCCTTTCGGACAGCCTTTCACTATAAAAAACA
>CAMDGJ010000201.1 GCA_945897545.1 Flavobacterium psychrophilum | reverse complement strand
TTTAGTGATGTCATTAAATGGCTATGGGCAAGATGAATTCAAATCGAAGTTTAAACCTATTCCAGCCAAAAACCCAAAAACGAAATTGGTTATTCCTCCAAAGGAAATTCCCCCAAACATCACGCCTCCAGAGGTTGTAAATAAACCCGTAAACGATTTTGTAAATCCAGAAGATATTTTTCTGAATAATAATCTTTACAAAAAAGAAGCCAATTCAAAAGGTATTTTCTACAGAAGAAATCAATATTTAGGGAGTTTTAAAACCAAATCATTCACCTCTACAATTCGATATCGGGACGCCGCTTTTGTGGATGGCGACAAGATAAAAGTCTATTTGAACGACAAAATAATTGAGCCCGAAGTTGTTTTGGATGGGGCATTTAAGGGATTCCAAATAAAATTAGAAAAGGGGAGCAACAAAATTGATTTCGAAGCCATGAACGAAGGATTTGCTGCGCCCAATACGGCGGAATTTTCAGTTTATGACGACAAGGGCGTTGTCGTATCAGCAAGTCAATGGAACGTGGGGACGGGTTATAAAGCCACCCTTATATTGGTTAGAGAATAGAAATAATCCATTGGGTTTAATTTAATATTTTTTTAAACGCATAGAAACATAGCTTTTATTGATTTTATCAAGGCATTTCATTTTTTGATAGTAAAACATAGCTATGCGAAAACCAAGAATTGGTCTATATTATTCTTTTTTCTATGTTTCTAGGTGTTTCATTTTTTATTTTTCTAAAATTAGAATGAATTACACCTAATGGGTTAGAAATATATGTTTTAAAGCTTATTACTCCAATTCCTAAAACGAAATGGTAAAAATTTATTTATGTTATTTTTATGATTTTTGACTGACGATTTTTATTAATTTTGGACTTTTTAAATATTGAAATATCATTAGGAAAAACGATATGAACAGAATTCTTTTATTTATCATTCTAATTGGCATGGCTACAAAAAGCTTTGGGCAAAGTGAATTTAACACTAAATTCAAATCAATTCCGCCAATTAATATTAAACCAGAGGAAAAAAAACCTGTTTTATCTGCGCCGGAAACCCCTAAAATTGTCACGCCAAATGTATTTAATGACACCAATATTTACAACGCCAAACCCAAGGTAAACAACTCTTTTCAAATGGGCCTCACTAGCGGTTTTTCGATGACTCCAACTAAAAAATTTGTTAATCCCGGGGATAAAGTTGTTGCCAGGATGAATAAAAAAGCCGACAATGAAGATCAAATAGTCTACAGAAGAAATCAAAATTTAGGAGAATTTAGGACCAAATCACTAACCGCAAAAGTTACCTATCGCGATTACGGAGAAGTGGACGGCGATCAGATTAGAGTCTTGTTAAACGATAAGGAAATTGCTACAGGAATTTATTTAGACAGTAATTTTAAAGGCTTCGAAATAACACTTGTTGATGGTTTTAATAAGATAGATTTTGAGGCACTCAATCAAGGGCATTTGGGTCCAAATACTGCTGAATTTCAAGTATACGATGACAAAGGTGCGCTTATTTCTGCAAGCCAATGGAATCTAGCTACAGGGTTTAAAGCAACCATCATTATTACCAAGGAATAAAAATACAATTTTTCCAAATTTCGATTTTTCAATCCCGATTATATAAAGTATTTTTGCCAAATGCAACACAACGTACTTATTTTAGATTTCGGATCACAATACACACAACTTATTGCCCGACGCGTTCGCGAATTAAATATTTTCTGCGAAATTTTTCCTTACAATCATTTTCCTGATGATTTATCATCGTATAAAGCGGTTATCCTTGGTGGAAGCCCGTTTTCTGTTCGCGGAGACGACGCCCCACATCCCGATTTATCTCAAATTAGAGGAAAATTACCAATGCTTGCCGTTTGTTATGGAGCACAGTATTTGGCTCATTTCAGTGGAGGCGAAGTGGCAGCATCTAACACCAGAGAATACGGTAGAGCAAATTTATCTTATATAAAAGAAAACGAAACCTTTTTCGAAGGCGTTTCAGAGCATAGCCAAGTTTGGATGAGCCATAGCGATAGTATCAAAGCCTTACCAACAAACGGTATAAAACTCGCCAGCACACACGATGTAGAATTTGCTGCTTACAAAATTGAAGGTGAAACAACCTATGCTATCCAATACCATCCCGAAGTTTTTCACTCTACGGATGGATCCAAAATGTTGGATAATTTTTTGGTAAAAATTGCCGAAGTCCCCCAAAATTTCACGCCTAACGCTTTTGTCGAAGAAATGGTGGCGGAATTAAAAGAGAAATTACAAGACGATAAAGTAGTGCTCGGGCTTTCAGGCGGAGTAGATTCAACAGTAGCAGCAGTATTGTTGCACCAAGCCATTGGCAAAAACCTCTATTGTATTTTTGTAAATAATGGTTTGCTTCGAAAAAATGAATTCCAAAGTGTTTTAGACCAATACGAAGGAATGGGTTTGAATGTGAAAGGAGTGGATGCTTCTCAACGTTTTTACGATGCCTTAGCAGGAATTGTGGATCCAGAGCAAAAAAGAAAAGCCATCGGTAATGCATTTATCGAAGTTTTTGATGCAGAATCTCATCGTATTGAAGATGTAAAATGGTTGGCACAAGGAACTATTTACCCTGATGTTATCGAATCAGTTTCGGTAAAAGGACCATCGGCAACCATCAAATCGCATCATAATGTGGGCGGTTTGCCTGATTATATGAAATTAAAAATTGTGGAACCTTTGCGTATGCTTTTCAAAGACGAAGTACGTAGAGTAGGAGCTACACTAGGAATTGATTCAGAATTATTAGGAAGACATCCTTTTCCGGGACCGGGATTATCCATTAGAATTTTAGGGGACATCACTTTAGAAAAAGTGCAAATTTTGCAAGATGTCGATAAAGTTTTTATTGACGGATTAAAATCTTGGGGATTGTATGATAAAGTATGGCAAGCTGGAGCGATTTTGCTTCCTGTAAATAGTGTAGGAGTAATGGGAGATGAGCGTACTTACGAAAAAGTGGTGGCGCTTCGTGCAGTAGAATCTACTGACGGTATGACTGCGGACTGGGTACATTTGCCTTATGATTTCTTGATGAAAGTGTCTAACGATATAATAAATAAAGTTAAAGGCGTTAATAGAGTAGTTTATGACATTAGCTCAAAACCACCAGCGACCATTGAGTGGGAATAGTTCAAGTTTTCAGTTCGCAGAATATAGTTTACATTAAATAATAAGTATATGTTTAAGAAAGTCCTTTATATTTTGGTTTTAATTGTAACTACATCCGTTTTTGGTCAAAACTACGATAAGCATAAAGTTAGAGAAGGAGAAACTATAGCCCAAATTTCTCTAAAATACAATGTCACACCTTATGATATTTATATACTAAATCCGGACGCTCAAACAGGTTTAAAGCCCAATAGTATTTTGCTTATTCCAAAAAAAAGAGAAATTAAGAAAGCAAATCCCCAAACAGGAACGCATAAAGTTTTGACGAAAGAAACATTGTTTTCTATCGGAAAAAAGCACAATGTTTCAGAAGTAGCCCTCAAAAAAGCGAATCCAGAACTAGAAAAATTAGGATTGCAAGTAGGACAAACGCTAATTATTCCATCAAATACAGGATCGAAAAAGCTAACGTCAACAGCTGAAAAAAATATTTATCACGAAGTCCTTCCCAAGGAAACCAAGTATTCCATTGCCAAACAATACGGAATTACCATCGAAGAATTGGAAAAAAGAAACCCGGAAATCATCCCTAATTTAACCATAGGTTACAAATTGTTAATTAAAGGAACTGCTCCAAAAGCGGATAAAGTTGCCGTTGTGGAACCCAAAAAAGAAACATCGAAACCAGTTTCCCCGAAAGTTTTGCCAACAATTAGTTACATTAATTATGAGGTGAAACCCAAAGAGACCTTGTACAGCTTGTCAAAAATGTCAGGTTTGGGACAAGATGAATTGGTTAAATTGAATCCAGCTTTGGCCAATGGCGTACAAGTAGGGATGATTTTAAAAGTTCTATCAACGGCTTCGATTCCACAAGAGATAGAAACAAAAAAAGTATATACTTCTTTGTCTAAAAACTCTAATGACAGAAAAAAACTGGTTTTATTGCTTCCATTTAATCTATCTAAGATTGAAGGAGATACCATAAATTCACCAGCTATGCGATTGAAAAAGGACAAGTTTTTGAATATGACACTGGATTTTTATTCAGGTGCCTTGTTGGCTATCGATTCTGCTAAAAGTCTTGGAATTAATGTTGACGTGAGTATTTTTGATTCCCAAGAAACTAAAAATTCTTCGAATATTTCCAGTATTAATCAGGAAAATAATCTAGAATCTGCAGATGCTATAATTGGTCCTTTTTACCAAAATAATGTCGAAAAAACCGCCGAATTGTTGGGTAAAAACAATGTTCCCGTGATTTCACCTTTGTCTAAAGATATTGGAAACGCATTTCCTAATTTGTACCAAACCATCCCAACAGTCGACGCCCTAAAAAATGCTGTTTTCGATTTTATGAGAGCAAAAAATGGAAATATCATTGCGGTAGTCGATAAGAAAAAAGAATCCGCTAGGAAATATATTCAGGAAAATCACAGCGATGTGAAATTTGCTGCTCTACTTGAAAACGGAAGTCTCTCTCCTGAAAGCTTGAAAGGTTTATTTGTAAAATACAAAACTAATTACGTGGTAATGGAAACCGCCAATACCGGAATGATAAAATCAACGATGGCTGCAATGATGAGCGTTATGGCAAATTATAAGCTGCAGTTGGTTATTTTGGAACCCAACGAAACGTTGGATACTGATGAGATAAATTTTGAAAATTTGACAAAACTGCATTTGATGTATCCATCAATAACTCGTGAAAACGAATCTCCAGAAGCTAAGATTTTCGAGAAAGAGTATAGAAAAGACAACAAAATTTCCCCAAGTACTTATGCCACTCGTGGTTTTGACGTGACTTTTGACACGATGATGCGATTATCGCAGGATAAGAGTTATCAAGAAACTGTTGATGCTACAGCAACGGAACAAGTTGACAACAGGTTTGAGTATTATAAAAAAGCTGACGGAGGTTATACCAATAAAGGGATTTTTATCTTGTATTACGACACTGATTTGATAATAAAAGAAGCGAATTAAGTTATCTGTTATCAGTTATTTGTTTACGTGATTATAATTGTTTTTATGAATATAGAACAAAGATTTTTTCTTAAGTCTATTCTCTTTATTCTTTATTCTTTTCTCTTTTAAAAAATGGAACAAGACCAAAAACAACTCATCAAACTCGCTCATACTAAAATGCCTTTTGGTAAATACGAAGGTCGATATCTTATCGATTTGCCAGAGTATTATGTGGTGTGGTACTCTAACAAAGGTTTTC
>CAMDGJ010000200.1 GCA_945897545.1 Flavobacterium psychrophilum | reverse complement strand
AAATCCACGAAAAACATTTCAATAAGTAAAATCAAAATTGGCAGTAGAAAGAGCAAGGGCACAAGCCGCTAAAAATAAACTACAAGCATTACACGTAAGTTTAAGCGGAAGTACTTCTTTAATTCCCATTGTTTCGCCAATAAGCGGCTATGTAGGTAAAATTAGTATAACCAAAGGCGCATTTGCAGAAACAGGAGTGACACTTTTTGAAGTAGTAGACAATAGCCAAATGCACTTGGATTTGAATGTTTTTGAAAAAGATTTAGGTAAAATTTCAGTAGGTCAAGAAGTTGATTTTGTTTTAACAAATCAATCCAACAAATCCATCAAAGGAAAAATATTTGGTATCAACAAATCATTTTCTAACGAAAGCAAAACCGTTGCGGTACACGCCAAAATAAATCCGAGTGATGCAAAAGATTTAATTTCCGGAATGTATGTAGCTGCAAATATTAATATCACAAATCAAACAGTTCAGGCATTACCAAAAGAGGCGGTTGTTAGAAATGGAGACAAATATTACATTTACATTCAAGAAGAACACCAAGAAGAAGCACCAAAAGTAAAAGAAGAAACGCACCAACATAAAGAAGGCGAAGTACATACAGAACACGCCGAAGGCGAAGAAGAAGGGCATAATGAAGTTCACTTCAAAGCAATTGAAGTTGTTCCTGGAACCACCGATTTAGGTTACACCGAAATAAAATTAGTCGAAGAAATTCCTGCCGATGCAAAAATTGTAATCAAAGGAGCATTCTATTTATTAGCAACTTCAAAAGGTGGCGGAGAACACGAACACTAACCAATACTTTTAAGTTATGAAAATGAATACAGTAATGCCAAGCAATCTAATTCCTTTTTATAAAAAAGAGTTAGAAGCAGTTAAGGATAATTTACAGGCAGATAACTTAAATATGGCTTGGTATCATTTAGAAAGAGCACATATTATTGCACAAAAATATCCTTACGAACATACGTTTGTACATTGTAAAATGTTACAATTTGGAATAAAAATAAAAAGCACAAAAGACGTTGTAGGACAGATACCAAGATTGTTAGTTGGTGGAGTAAAATCATTTGTAGGATATATTCCTGTTGGAAATACAGGTGGTGCAAATGTTCCGCCTTTAAAAACGATGGAAATGCCTAAGGACATTCAAGAGATAATAAATTCAAATTCATAACAATTATAGTATGAAACACCAACACCAATATGATGCCAACGGAAAACAAACCTGTTGTACACTCGAAGAGAAAATAAATAAAAAAACCGAGCATCATTCTGATGATGACGGACACGACCACGACCATTCAAGCAAAGAGAAATCAACATTTCAAATGTTTTTACCAGCAATAATAAGTTTTGTTTTATTAATGTTTGCCATTGCTTTTGATAATTACTTTACACCAAATTGGTTTAAAGGTTGGGTACGAATAGGTTGGTACATCGTCGCTTATATTCCAGTAGGTTTACCAGTAGTTAAAGAAGCTTTTGAAAGCATTCGCAAAGGCGAAATATTTTCAGAATTTCTATTGATGTCTATTGCAACTGTTGGAGCGTTCTCTATTGGCGAATTTCCAGAAGGTGTTGCGGTAATGTTATTTTATGCCATCGGCGAAATTTTTCAAACTTTGGCAGTGCAACGTGCAAAAGCCAACATCAAAACCTTACTTGACCAAAGACCAGACGAGGTGACTATTATCGAAAACAATGTAACTAAAACAATCAAAGCTTCAACTGCAAAAATTGGCGATATTATCCAACTCAAAGCAGGAGAAAAACTAGGTTTAGATGGCGAATTACTTTCCGATAATGCTTCATTCAACACAGCGGCACTTACAGGCGAAAGTAAACCCGACACCAAAGCAAAAGGAGAAACTGTTTTAGCAGGAATGATAAACCTAAATTCGGTTTGCCAAGTAAAAGTAACGGTTGCTTACACCGATAGTAAACTATCCAAAATTCTAGAAATGGTGCAAGATGCTACCGCCAAAAAAGCACCAACCGAATTATTCATTAGAAAATTTGCTAAAATTTATACACCAATTATTGTATTATTAGCCATTGTAATTTGTGTTGTTCCAATGCTTTTTGTAGATGATTATATATTTAGAGATTGGTTGTATCGAGCATTAGTTTTCTTGGTTATTTCGTGTCCTTGCGCGTTAGTAATTAGTATTCCATTAGGTTATTTTGGAGGTATTGGAGCAGCAAGTAAAAACGGAATTCTATTCAAAGGAAGTAATTTTCTTGATGTGATGGCTACTATTCAAAATGTAGTTATGGACAAAACAGGCACAATGACCGAAGGCGTTTTTAAATTGCAAGAAGTTCTTTTTAATGCCAATTTCAACAAAGAAGAAATTCTGCAAATGGTCAATGCTTTAGAAAGTCAAAGTACACATCCAGTTGCAACAGCTATTCATCAATATGTTGGAAAAATTGACAGTACAATAGTTTTAAAAGATGTCGAAGAAATATCAGGACACGGTTTAAAAGCAAATGTAAACGGAAAAGAATTGTTAGTTGGTAATTTCAAGCTATTGGATAAATTTTCGATTGCTTATGATATTGATCCAACAACAATTGTTTACACATTAATTGCAGTTGCCTATGATAAAAAATTTGTTGGCTATTTAACCATTGCAGACAGCATAAAAGAAGACGCACAAATAACAATCAACAAACTAAAAGCATTAGGCATAAAAACCACAATGTTTAGTGGCGATAAAGATAATGTGGTACAATTTGTGGCTCAAAAACTCGGAATTACAAATGCTTTTGGCGATTTACTTCCCGAAGATAAAGTAAACAAAGTAAAAGAAATAATTGCTAAAAATGAAACGGTAGCATTCGTTGGCGATGGTGTAAATGACGCACCAGTAGTAGCATTGAGCAACGTAGGTATTGCAATGGGCGGTTTAGGTAGCGATGCCACCATCGAAACTGCCGATGTGGTTATTCAAGACGATATGCCTTCAAAAATTCCAATGGCTATAAACATTGGTAAACAAACCAAAAAAATTGTTTGGCAAAATATTATTCTAGCATTTGTAGTAAAAGCAATAGTTTTAATACTTGGTGCAGGAGGTTTAGCCACAATGTGGGAAGCCGTTTTTGCTGATGTTGGAGTAGCATTATTAGCCATTTTAAATGCAGTAAGAATTCAACGAATAAAGTTTTAGTGTAATTTATTTTTATCTTTTAGTTTTTTAGTAATGTGAAACAAATAAAAAACTCAATTTTAGAGTTTATTATTTGTTTCACATTCATTCTAAAAATAAGTAGATAGTCCAAAAATAAATCCATCAGTTATAGCAGGTGGATTTCCAAAAATATCTCGTTGTTTTTGAAAACGATAATTTAATCGAATTACCGTTTGTGAAGTTGGTCTAAAACTAACGGCAGGCATAATGCTCCAAATATCCTCGCCAATATTTCCGCCAGTTTCATTAAATGTTCCAACATTCCAATCTACATACTCCAATCGGCAAGCCAAATTCAAAACGGCTTTTTCCCAACCCAATATCGTTTGCGTTAAAACAGGTTGCACAATATCTACAAATCCTCCTTGTTGCTTGTTGCCAAATTGTTGCGTGTAGGTTGATGGAACATCTATATTTATCCAAGCAAACTCTGATGTAATAAAAGTTTTACTCCACGGAATTGTAGTATTAAAATCTAACGCAAAAATAGAAATTCGTCTTTTTTCGTCAATAACAATTCCGTCCTCTTGAAATTTATTATAAATCCCACCCATATAAGATACTCCTATTTCTCCAATTTTGTTGTTTCTAATGGCTAGTTTTCCAGTAAACAAGGGTTCTCCACTATTTATTTCTTCAAAACGTTCGGGATTTTCTTTTGATGCAGGTAAAAAAGTTTTATTCTCTGCATTTTCAATTATAGAATTGTCAAAACCTCCCGAAAAATACGCTTCATAACCAAACATCCATTTTCCCGAATATTTTTTTCCGAACAATCCTACTCCTGCATTACTAAAAGTTCCCGGCAACATTTGGGTTGCGGAGATGGGTCTATCTGTAAATTCCCATTTTGGTCCGTCGTGATTTTGGTTAAAAGAACCTATTGGATTAACCAATATTCCTGCTCTAAAATTAACTAATGGATGAAATTCAACATCAACAGACGCAAATTCGATTGCAATTTCTTTTCCGCCATCTTCGAACTCAATTTCACTCAAAAACTTTACTCGTTTGCTAATTGCCGATGACATAAAAATAGACAATCGTCTTGCTTGAAATTGGTGTCCTTCGGTAGCACCATCAGTAGTAAGTTTTTGCCAATTTGTTTCTACATAGCCACCAATTGCAATAGGTGTTTTATTAATATTTAATGATGGTCTGTTGTATAACGCATCCATATTCAATACTTGTTTCACAGTATCTTTTGGTATTCTTTTCAATAAACTAGTATCTATTTGAGCAGTAGATTTTATACTAAATAATATTGTTATTACTATAATGATTGTAAATCGTAATTTCATTTTAAAGATATTTTTAAAGTATTATTTTCTATAGTTATTGGAAATTTTCTTAAATCGGTACTTGCAGGACTACTTTCTACAACACCTCTATTGCTAAATTCACTTCCGTGTGCAGAACATTGCAATTTATCTCCAAAAACTTGTAATTCCGCACCTTGATGCGTACAAGCCATTAGCATTGCGGAATAATCGGTGGCACTAAATCTATAGATACAAATAGGATATTTTAAATTTTCGTTTTGAATAATTATATATTTTTTAAATTCTGTTTTTTGATTATTTCTAATTTCAAAATCAGAAATCGGAACTAAAATATCCGAACCTTTTATCTCCTTTGCTATAACTTGCGAAGTGCCACAACTTTGTAATAAGGTTAAGCCTGCAATTCCTGCAAGGCAACCAAAACCACACGTTTTTAAAAATTGTTTTCTATCCATTTTACAACGATTTTATAAATTTGAGCAACGCATTTTTATCTTGTTGCGAAAGGTTTTGAAACGCGTTTTTACTTGTTGTTGCCTCGCCACCGTGCATCATAATAGCTTGTTCTATACTTCTCGCTCTACCATCGTGCATCAAAAAAATACCGCCACCTTGAGAACTTTCAGACAAGCCAATTCCCCAAAGGGGTGGCGTTCTCCATTCAAATGTTTTAGCACTTCCTTCGGTGTAGCCATCATCAAGACCACTTCCCATATCGTGCAAAAGCAAATCGGTGTAAGGTGCAAATTCTTTGAATGATAAAGGTGCAATAGGAGAATATCCTGTTGTCAAACTCGATTTATGACAACCCACACAATTAATTTGTTCAAACAAATTTTTACCTTGTACTACAGTTGCATCATTTGGTGTTCTCTGTATTGGTGCTTTTAGTGTTTTTAAATAAAAAGTAAC
>CAMDGJ010000199.1 GCA_945897545.1 Flavobacterium psychrophilum | reverse complement strand
AAGAATATTTATTCCGCGGATATTTGATGCAACAAATAGGAATTATAGCTAAGAATCGATGGTTTCCTTTAGTAATTACATCAATTATGTTTGGTATTTTTCACAGCGCGAATCCTGAGGTTGCTAGTATGGGATATGGCGTTATGGTGTTTTATATTGGAACAGGTTTTTTTCTTGGTATAATGACATTAATGGATGAAAGTCTGGAATTGGCATTAGGATTTCATTTAGGAAATAATCTAATGGCTGCATTATTAATCACAACTGATTTTGCGGCATTAAAAACAGATGCTATTTTCAAATATTCTGGAGTTGAAGAGCCCAATGATCTTCTGATTGAAATGTTAGTTTCTATTGCAATTGTGTATCCGATTATCTTATTTATATTTGCAAAACGATATAATTGGAAACATTGGAAGGCTAAACTAACGGGCAAAATTCAAAAGCCAATTCTATAAATTATTTAAACAAAACAATTATGATGAGCAAAATAACATACAAAAATATACACAATCGCTTTAAATTGAATGGGCATCATATTACTTTTGATGAAATGTTTTATGTTGCCTATTGTTTCGTTAAAGAAGGAGAACCTTTTGAACGACATATAGGAAATTTTTTGTTGGATTGGTTTGACGATAAATCCTATATCGAATTGAGCACTTCTGGAACTACCGGAACCCCCAAGGTAATTAAAATTGAAAAACAAGCAATGCTTGACTCTGCATTAGCAACAGGTGATTTCTTTAATTTAAAACCCGGAGATACAATGCTGCATTGTCTGCCAACAAATTATGTAGCCGGAAAAATGATGTTTGTTCGTTCTTTTATTTTGGGATTAGATATGAAATTTGTTGAGCCTAACTCGGATCCATTAAAAAATATCCATGAAGAATTTGATTTTTGTGCAATGGTTCCTGTACAAGCTAAAAATTCATTAAAAAAACTGAAAGCCGGCAAAATAAAGAAATTAATAATTGGAGGTGTAAAAGTGCATAAAGCCTTAGAACTAGAATTGGTAAAATTACCAATGGAAATTTATGAAACTTATGGTATGACGGAGACAATTACCCACATTGCCGCAAAGAAAGTAGGAGAGAAAGCCTTTACGACATTGCCAAATGTTACAGTTTCTAATGACGAAAGACAATGTTTAGTCATTACAGCTAAAAATATAAGTAAGAATGAAATCGTGACAAACGATCTCGTTCATTTAATTTCTGACACTGAATTTATATGGGCAGGCAGAATCGATAATGTTATCAATAGCGGTGGAATTAAATTAATGCCAGAACAAATTGAAGACAAATTGTCTACCTTAATACCAAGACGTTATTTTATTTATGGTCAATTAGACGAAATTCTTGGCGAAAAAGCAGTCCTTTATATTGAAGGGGAATTTTTTGATTTAGAAGAATCTATTTTTAGTATTTTGGACAAATATGAAAAACCTAAAGAAATTATTTTTATTCCAAAGTTTAAAGATACTGCAACAGGAAAGATTATGCGAAAAGAAAGTATAGATTTAATGGGATTATAACTTGAACGAGAAAATTATAAAAAAAAGAGAGAATATTCAATTCTCTCTTTTTTTATTTTCAAATTATTCTTGCATCTTAAAATAGTAATCAGCTGAATGTTTTCCGCTTCCATAAACCAAGAAAAAAAGACTGATAATAAGTATGAGTAAGGATAGAAATAAATTTTGAGAATGCATTTCACCCATAAAGTTTACAACTATAGCACCAATCAAAATAGGAAGCTGAGTAATAATTGCCCATCTAGTGAGTAATCCAAACACGATTAAAATGCCTCCAAGAAAATGTGCGGAAGCAATATAATGAACGAGAAACATGCCAAAAAATCCACTATCGATCGCCTCAATTGGAGCTAATAAATTTTCTAAATATTGGGTATTAGTTATAAAAGAAATTCCTTTAATAAATAAAAATACACCAACAACAACTCGAACTAAATCTACTGAATAATGAGTGTGTGCATTCGCCCATTTATTCAAAAATTTCACATTGTTCATCGTGTTTCAGTTTAAAATTAAGTACTAAGTTACTGATTTCAAGTAAATAATACTATGAAAAGCATATATATTATGTGAATTTTTTATACCTGAATAACGCCTAGATTAAATTTTTTTTCGATAGGTGAGTGGTTTGCAGCTTCAATTCCCATAGAAATCCAGGTCCTGGTATCTAAAGGATCAATAATGGCATCTGTCCAAAGTCGGGAAGCTGCATAATAAGGAGAAGTCTGCTCATCATAACGCGCTTTTATTTTGTCGAATAATTCCTTTTCTTTGTCTTCATCCACAATTTCTCCTTTTGCTTTGAGCGAAGAAGCTTCGATTTGTGCTAATACTTTTGCAGCTTGAGTTCCACCCATAACGGCAAGTTCTGCACTTGGCCAGGCTACGATTAATCTTGGGTCGTATGCTTTTCCGCACATTGCATAATTTCCTGCGCCATACGAATTTCCTATAATTATGGTGAATTTAGGCACAACAGAATTTGAAACTGCATTTACCATTTTAGCGCCGTCTTTTATAATTCCACCTTGCTCTGATTTAGAACCTACCATAAATCCTGTAACATCTTGCAAGAAAACTAACGGGATTTTTTTCTGGTTGCAATTGGCAATAAAACGAGTGGCTTTATCGGCAGAATCGGAATAAATAACTCCACCAAATTGCATCTCTCCTGTTTTTGTTTTGACTACTTTACGCTGATTGGCAACAATTCCCACTGCCCAACCGTCGATTCTGGCATAACCTGTAATTATGGTTTGTCCATAACCATCTTTGTAGGCTTCAAACTCGGAGTTATCCACTATTCTGCTGATGATTTCTATCATATCGTATTGTTCATTTCGAGCTTTTGGCAAAATACCGTAAAGACTTTTTTCTTCCAAGGCAGGTTTCAAAGCTTTAATTCTATTAAAACCAGCCTTGTCATAATCGCCTATTTTATCAACAATATTTTTTATTTTGTCTAAAGCATCCTTGTCATCTTTGGCTTTATAATCGGTAACTCCTGAAATTTCGCAATGTGTCATTGCTCCGCCAAGCGTTTCGTTGTCAATGCTTTCGCCAATGGCAGCCTTAACCAAATAACTTCCCGCCAAGAAAATGCTTCCCGTTTTGTCCACAATCAAAGCTTCGTCGCTCATTATGGGTAGATAAGCGCCACCGGCAACACAACTTCCCATCACAGCCGAAATTTGGGTAATTCCCATACTACTCATCAAGGCATTATTTCTGAATATGCGTCCAAAGTGTTCTTTGTCTGGGAAAATTTCGTCTTGCAATGGCAAATAAACGCCAGCAGAATCAACCAAATAAATAATAGGTAATTTATTCTCCATCGCGATTTCTTGTGCTCTCAGATTTTTTTTCGCCGTGATCGGGAACCAAGCTCCTGCTTTTACCGTCGCATCATTGGCAACAACAATACATTGTTTTCCTTTGATGTATCCAATTTTAACGATAACACCACCCGATGGACAACCGCCGTGTTCCGCATACATTCCTTCGCCTACAAAAGCCCCAATTTCAATGCACTTTCCTTTGGCGTCAAGCAAATAATCAATACGTTCTCGTGCTGTCATTTTACCTTCGGAATGTAATTTTTGTATGCGTTTTTCACCTCCACCTAGTTTTACTTTGGCAAATTTATGACGCAAATTGGAAAGAAGGAGTTTATTGTGGTCTTCGTTTTTATTGAAGTTCAAGTCCATAATGAAATTGTGTTTATCTAAAGAGATGGCTAATTTACGAAAATTCATTAACACGTTCCTAAAATTATCAAAGGAAACAAGTAGACAATTCGTATTAAAAAATCAAACACAGATTTCACAGATTTACACAAATTAATCTGTGCAAATCTGTGAAATCTGTGTTAAACCTTTTTGTATTCTAAGCTGATTTATTTCTTCGATTCCTTAACCAATCTCTTTAAAATCGCCCATTGCCTTAAGGCATCACGAGCATCGATAGCTGGATACCCTAACAAAGTAACTCCAGCAGGAACGTCTTTTGTTACACCTGAGCCTCCACCTATAATTGATCCATCACCAATGGTAACGTGATCTGTAATAGAAGCGCTTCCGCCAATGAGGACACCATTTCCAAGAGTTACCGAGCCAGCCAAACCACTTTGTCCTGCCATAATACAGAATCTTCCTAGTTTACTATTATGACCAATTTGGATTAAATTATCAATCTTGCAGCCATCGCCTAAAACCGTCGAACTGAATTTCCCTCTATCGACGCAAGTATTGGCACCAATTTCGACATTATTACCAAGAACAACATTCCCAATTTGCGGAATTTTTACCAGACCTCTTTCGGGGTCAGGGCGAAAACCAAATCCGTCTGCTCCAATAGTAGCGTTAGGATGAATAATACAATTGTTACCTAAGTGACAACGTTCTCTAACAACTGCACCTGACCAGATTATTGTATTTTTTCCAATCGTACATTCGTCGAGTATGGTTACATTAGGATATATAGTAACGTTTTCGCCAAGTTGTACTTTTGGACCGATATAAGTACCAGCGCCAATTCGGGTTCCTTTTCCTATGACGGCGGTATTGTCTACAAAAGCTGTTGGATGAATGTCAGTGCTAAATAATGGAGTAGGAGGAGCGAAAAGTTCCAAGACTTGTGACATTGCCAAATCAGCATTTTTTACTTTGATGAAAGCCTTATTTTCTCCCGGTTCAATTGAAATGTCTTCGTTGACCACTGCAGCACAAGCTTTGGAAGTTTCCCAAAACTTTTCGTATTTTTTGTTTCCAATAAAAGAAATTTCGGAAGCACTGGCCAATTCTAATTGTTCTGGAGCAGTAATTTGCACGGAAGTATCGCCAACAATAGTGCCTTTTAGGACTTCGTTTATTTCTTGAATGGAATAAGATTTCATTAATTTTAGATTTGGAATATTCATCAAATAAAATGAATTTGCGATGAAATTCCTAATCAATTATAAAGAACAAAGTTTATTAGACATTTAAATGGATATTCTATGAGAGGCAATTGATTAATCTTTCGAACAAGTTATATTTGCTGTTTTAGTATTCATTCAAAGATAAGAGCTAAAAGGTCGCTGAAAACTTTGATTTTTGCTATTGAAAAAAGTTCATTTACTTTCGCAAATGAGTTTTTCTATGATACTTTAAAATTTTTTTTGATAATCATTTTTTTGTTCTTATATTATATCGTAATATTGCAATATAAATATATTACTATGGGGGCTACAAAAACAGATTTCTATACAGAACAACAAAACGAGTTAGCAGTTTTAGCCAAAGCACTAGGTCATCCTGCAAGGATAGCTATTATTGAGTATCTTTTAAAAGTAAATACTTGCATTTGTGGGGATATTGTTAATGAGTTAC
>CAMDGJ010000198.1 GCA_945897545.1 Flavobacterium psychrophilum | reverse complement strand
TGATGCAACACCGTTTTAATAAGCAGTATGGCCTCATAATTGGCGCTACCACCGCCGACTGGGGTGATGTGCAACCCGAACACGGCTGGGGCGTTGTTCTGGATAACAATACCCATAAGGCCATTGATATTTACGACAATGCCATGTTGGTAATCGCCTTGAACAACCTTACGGAGATGATCCCTTCGACTAAACAGAAATGGAATCCGATAAAGGAAAGTATTGCTCAGAATTGCCGGAAACACCTTTGGGATAATGAAAAACAAAAATTCATTCCTCACATCTATCTCGAAAAAGGCTCTCCCTTTCCTGCCGATTTCAATGAAAGTGAAATCTATTATTTTGGCGGAACTGCTATTGCCATCGAAGCCGGATTACTTAGTGACAAAGAGATAAAGATTTCGCTCGACGAAATGATTAAATGTGTAAAACTGGCCGGAGCGGCAAGTATTGGACTGACACTTTATCCTCCTTATGCCAAAGGTCTTTTTGTCAACAAAATAATGACTCAGGAGTATAGTTACCAAAACGGCGGCGACTGGACTTGGTTTGGTGGCCGGATGATTCAGCAGTTGATCAGGTACGGATTTGTTCAGGAAGCTTATCAACAAGTTCAGCCAATGTTAAAACGTGTGAAAGACAACAATGGATTTTATGAATGGTATTCGGTGGATAACAAACCCCGTGGCTCAGGTACATTCCGTGGCGAAGCCGGAGTGCTTTATGCTGCCATTGCAATGTTCGAAAACCTGAATCATAAAGAGAAGAAGTAGCAAATGCAGCACTTAAACTGGTGCAAAATCGATCAATTCCTGATGCCCGCAAGTAAAGAGGTTTCAGCAAAGGTAGAGCTTATGAGCCAACAGGGAATTGCTATCGAAGTTATTTCCAATTTTAGCCGAGAAACCGAAAAAAACTATCTTAGTTTAGTTGAATAATTTGTTTAAAAAAGGGGTTCAGCATAGTTTCAAAAGTGGGTGCAGAAAAGGCTATTTCGATAGGAGCATATGCATTTGCATTGTATAAACTAGATTCGTTGGGTTTTCTATAGTCCAATAAGAAAGACTTATAGGGTGACATAAAATGAAATAAATAGGTTTACTTGCCCTTGTGTTAATTATTATGGGATTCGTTCAGCTGAGAGCAAAATAATCTGGCAAATTGTAAAAAATGGTAATATTGGTGCTGAATTTGCTCCTGTTCCATGTAAAGTTAGCATATCTACTATTGGAGTTGGGTATCAATAAATAATTGATTCGTAAAAGAGCTATTATTAATTTCGAAGAAAAACAAAAAAATATATTAGATTTGCTTTTTTAAAAGGTTTGCAAAAGTTAATTCTAATTTTATCCGATAAACAAAAAAACTATACTAGTTTACTTGGATTTTTTATTTAAAAAAGGAGTTCTGCAGAAATCCAAAAATTAACATGGGAAAAACATTATGTATATTATATTAAGATATTCAAATCGTTATTATAGGTTAGGTTTATTAGTTTTACTATTTAGCCTTAACTCTTATACGGCTTTATCTCAAGACTATGGTTTAGTATTCAATGGACAGAATTACTCTCTTGACGAAAGAACAGGTCTTAATTTAACACCAAACGGATTTGAGACTTTTAAAGATGAATTTGATATCACTTTCGATATTAAAATTGATTTGATGCAAAAACGTTTATTTGGTTATGTTTTAAGAGTAATTAATGATAAAAATCAAAATATTGATTTAATTATTTCCAACAATGCTAAATCAAATAGTACGGTTAGAAGTTTAAATATTATAATTGGTACTACTAAAGCTGTGGTTCCAATTATTAATACTAAATTTAATAAGAATAAATGGATTAAGTTAGGGTTGAAGTTTTCGTTAATTCAAAAAACGTTGTTGTTTTCGATTCAAGACGCTACGGTACTTAAAAAGAATATAAGTTTTAAAAATACAGACTCGTTTAAAGTTATTTTTGGGGCTAATAATTATACGCAGTTTGCCTCTACCGATGTGCCAGATATGAGTATTCGAGACGTCAAATTATATATTAATAAAAAACTTAAGTCTCACTATCCTTTAAATGAAATTAACGGAAGTTTTGCTCATGATAATTTCAGTGAAAATAAAGCGATTGTAACCCATTCAAATTGGATACTATATAGACATCAAGAATGGGAAAAGGTTTTTGAAAATAAGTTGGAC
The DNA here is from genome assembly GCA_945897545.1 of Flavobacterium psychrophilum. Taxonomy (GTDB): domain Bacteria; phylum Bacteroidota; class Bacteroidia; order Flavobacteriales; family Flavobacteriaceae; genus Flavobacterium; species Flavobacterium psychrophilum_L. The sequence continues at coordinate 3,216 of CAMDGJ010000198.1, read as the reverse complement.
GGGACTCAATTAATAACAGCTGATACTGTTAATGACGTTCTTTATTTACTTAGAAATAAAGAGTTATTGGTATATAATATTGAAAAGAATGAACCAATAACAATTAAATATAAAAATCCTCCTATTTATTTAACTTCAGATCACAGGGCTGTTTATAACTATCAAGACAAACAAATATATTGCTATTTACTTGATAGAAATTTAGTTTCCAAATTAAATATTCTAACAGGAGTTTGGGAAAATGAAGCTGTTTTTACTAGAGAAAAACATAAACAAAGATACCAACATCATAACAGTATTTATAGTATGGTTGATAATTCTATATATACTTTTGGTGGTTATGGCCAATATACATATAACAATGAAGTTAGGCGTATTAATTTAAAACAAGGTTTTTCTGAAGTTTTAAAAACAATCGTCTCCATATTTCATCCTAGATATTTGGCTGGAATAGGAGAGCTTAACGACACTATCTATATGTTGGGTGGATATGGGAGTGATTCGGGTAGCCAATTAGTAAATCCAAAAAGCTATTTTGATTTATTAGGGTATGTTATTAAGAAAAAAAAATTCATAAAAAAATTTGAAATACCACACGTATTAGAAGATATGATTGTTGGGAACAATATTTGGATTGATAAAAAAAACAGAGATTTTTTTGCGTTAATTTCGGATAAAACAAAATCTAAAGGTTATTTACAAATATTGAAAGGCAATCTAGATAATCCTAAAGCGGAATTAGTAGGAAGCAAAATACCCTATGCCTTTTTAGATGTGAAGTCTTTCGCAACTTTATATTATTTTCCAAAGAAAAAAAAGTTTTTGGCGTATACCTCTTTTTTAACAGATTCAATCCAAACACAATTTAAAATATATTCTATTGAATATCCTCCCATAGTCAAAAAAGACATCCCAGCTCAATTTGATATAAAAAATGTTAAATACATCTTTTATTATGTAGCCTTTCTTTTGATTTTTGTATCAGGACTTGTTTGGTATTTTTACTCAAAAAAACACAAGGCTAGAATTAAAGTTAAAAAGGATAAAGCAGATTTAGCCCATTCTAACAATGATAATTCAAAAGTAAACGAAATTGATTTTGAACCCATTTCCAGTGACGTGGATTATCAAATAATATTTTTTGGAGGTTTCCAAATTATGGATGATAAACAAGATGATATTACGAGTAAGTTTTCACCACTTTTAAAAGAACTATTTTTATTAATTTGGTTATATACCTTTAAAAACAATAAAGGAATTTCTTCTGAAAAATTAGTTGAAATCTTATGGTATGATAAAGATACTAAAAGTGCTCAAAATAATAAATCTGTTAATATAGCTAAATTAAAAGGGCTGTTGAGTGAGGTTGGTAATTGTAAATTAACAAACGATACGGGCTACTGGAAAATTAAATTTGACCCTAAAATACTGAAAAATGATTATTTTGAAGTAATGCAAATTGTGGGAACTAAAAAAAATGAAATCCATAAAAAGCATATTAAGCATTTAATAAAAATAACCAAAAACGGCTCTTTTTTGCTTAATTTAAATTATGAATGGTTGGATAGTTTTAAATCTGATGTTTCCGATAGAATAGTTGATACTTTGGTTAATTTTGGAGAAAATTTCAATATTGAAGAAGAACCAGATTTTATGATTAACTTGGTCGATTCTATATTTAATTTTGACTCAATAAACGAAGAAGCCATGTTTTTCAAATGCAAAGCTCAAAATCTAATGGGTAAGCATAGTAATGCTGAAAGTACATTTAAGAAATTCGTAAAAGAATATGAACTTCTTTATGGTCAGAAATATCAACATTCTTTTGTTGAAGTATTGAATACGTCCTCAAAGAAAAACTAGATTCAAAATAATAAGTAGCAATCATCCTATACAGTTGTGTTTTAAATCAGGCCAAATAAAGTAATAGCTTAATTTTGAGCTGCTATTGATACTATTGAATTTTTTAACTTAACGACTTTTTTTAAACTTCCATCTTACTTATAAACTTCCAAGATCTTTAGGAATAAAAATTTAGTAAATTAAATTCCTATAATTAATTTATTCAAATAATTGACTTTCATTAATATTTTATTAATGTATTATTAAGTATTAGATGTTATTATTGCACATATTCTCCTAGCGCAGTGATGATATTTATATTGTATTTTTCCTTAATTTAAAACATATCAACCCTAAATTTTATTTATGAACTCAAAAAAAATTGTATCCTTTTTTATATTGTTTTTAACAATAAGCTATTCAAATTCAGTCTCTTCACAAAATCAACTTGATTATAAAGTGATGATGGGCTATCAAGGATGGTTTTTAGCTCCTGGAGATGGTTCTAATACAAACAATCCATGGAATCATTGGTTTAAAAGCGGCACTGCTCCTGATGCCGTAAATTTAACTGTAGATATGTGGCCAGATATGTCTGAATATACAGATAAATTTAATACCAATATGACCAATGCTGATGGCTCAACGGCACAATTATTTTCTTCGTATAGTTTAAGTACAACACGCAAACATTTTGAGTGGATGAGCAACTACAACGTGTATGGTATTTATCTGCAACGTTTTTTAAGTGCTGTAGACCTTCAAACTTCAGGTTCATTTAGTGCAAAAAACAAAGTACTTGATAATGTAATTAAATCGGCTGCAGAATACAACCGTAAGTTTGCAGTTATGTATGATGTGTCAATAGGTGGGAATATAACTGATGCTACCATGTATGCAAAAATTGTAGCTGATTGGGAATATCTTGTTGATACGTATGATATCTTAAACAAGCCAGAATATGTAAAACAGAATGGAAAACCAGTAGTAGCTATTTGGGGTATTGGTTTTAAAGATCGTGGTCTAACAACGGCGACATCTCAAGCCATAATTGATTATTTCAAGACCAATGCAGCTCCTAAATACCGTGCTTATGTTATGGGTGGAGTACCTGATGGATGGCGTACACTATCTGGAACTTCAGAAACGGGTGCAGGATGGGCAGCTGTCTATAACTCCTTAGATATGATTAGTCCATGGTCAGTAGGAGGGTATTCTAATAATAGTGGTGCGGATAGTTTCAAAACCAATAATATAGTGCCGGATTTAGCAGCGTGTAACACTAATAATAAAGACTATAAGCCTGTTATTTGGCCAGGATTTTCTTGGCGTAATTTAAAAAACGCAACATTAAACGCAACACCACGTAATGGG
>CAMDGJ010000197.1 GCA_945897545.1 Flavobacterium psychrophilum | reverse complement strand
ATTTGTAATGAATAGGAGTGCAATTAACAATTTTTAATATAATAAACTATCCTGTGCTATACTGCTTTAATCTCATTCGGTTTAATTCCTCAAAACGCTGCTTCGAATTTTCACAGCAAATTACTTCGTCTATTCAACCTTGGGTCTGGGTCACCAATTATAATTAAAAATTTACAAACTTCTGGTCAATACGGCTGGAGCTCTGCCCCGAGGTCGTTTATCATCATGCTACCTCATTCGTGTCAAAATTCTCAGCCCTATTTGCACGTACACCATTTTAAGGACTCCCGCTACTTTTTGAAAGCAGGATTGTACAGGATGGATTAATAATTAAGGCATTCTAAATTTAAACTCTAAAAAACATATCTTAAATATGAATAAGTCTACGCTCTACTTTTTAGCTTTGCTTTTAACCTCTCTTTTTTCTTATGCTCAGAAAAAGTCAATTGCTAATGAAAAACCAAACATAATTGTAATCTATACAGACGACCATGGTTATGCCGACTTAGGGATACAAGGGCAAAGAAGTGATGTAAAAACACCAAATATTGATCAATTGGCAAGAGATGGGGTAAGAATGACATCGGGTTATGTCACCGCACCGCAATGTGCACCATCTAGGGCAGGTATGCTAACAGGACGCTATCAACAAAAATTTGGATTAGACGAAAATAACACTATTCCGCTTCCGTTGGAAGAGACTATACTACCTCAAAGATTAAAAAAAGCAGGGTATGCGACAGGGATGACTGGAAAATGGCATCTTGAACCAAGTCACATTGACAAGGAATGGATTGCTAAAAACATGCCGGAATTAGTTGGAAAGGAAATAACCCATGAGGATATTCCATTTTCGAAAATACTGCCTTATATGACATCAGAGCGAGGGTTTGATGACTGTTTTCAGGGTTCAATGTCAAATTACTGGACGAACTATGATTTAAAAGGAAACACAATCGAAAAGCAACGCATCTTTGACAAGCGTTTTCGATTGGATGTACAGTCCGATGCAGCCGTGACTTTTATAGACCGAAATCACGAGAAGCCTTTTTTCTTTTATTTAGCCTACTATGGCCCCCATGTTCCTTTAGAAGCTACCGAAAAATACCTCAGTAGATTTCCGGGAGAAATGCCCGAACGAAGGAGACATGCCCTAGCCATGCTCTCGGCTATTGACGATGGTGTAGGAAGAATTAGAGAAACGCTTCACAAATATTCAATTGATAAAAACACCATCGTTTTCTTTATTAGTGATAATGGAGCGCAATTGGGTATAACAAAAAAGGATACCCCAATTCAGGAAAGTAGTGCCTGGAATGGCTCCTTAAATGAACCTCTAGTTGGTGAAAAAAGAATGCTGTCAGAGGGAGGAATCAGAGTCCCTTATATTGTGTCATGGCCCAATGTATTGCCCAAAGGAATTGTATATGATAAAATGGTTTCGTCTCTCGATGTAGGGGCTACGTCAATTGCCTCGGCGGGTCTTGCTCCTTCTAATGAGTTGGATGGAGTTAATTTAATCCCTTATTTATCGGGTAAAAAAAAGGGCGAGCCTCACGAGCAACTGTATTGGAGGTTTTGGGATCAAGCGGCCACAAGAATGGGAAAATGGAAATTTCTTAAGGCTGGTTCTAAAGAATTTTTATTCGATTTAGAAAGCAAAGAACAAGAACATAAAAACGTGATTGAAAAATATCCAGATTTGGCAAAAAAGATGAAAGAGAATCTGGAAATATGGGCAAAAGACTTGCTTAGACCAGGGATCTATGATGGTAAAGTTATAAGAGACCAAAAATTTTATGACTTTTATTTTAAGGAATAGTCAAAAGCGTTGAAGAAAAACCTAGTAAATTTTAACAAGTTCCTAAAATATTGAAAAAATGTCAAATAAAGTATCCTTATTTTTCACTAGCATACTTCTTATAGTATCGTGTAAAACAAAAATTTATAGTCAAGTTGTAACGCAAAAGCCAAATATTATTTACATTATGGCCGATGATTTGACTATTCAGGCCATTAGTGCCTATGGAGGAATTTATAAGGATATTGCTCCAACTCCCAATATGGACAGAATTGCAAAAGAAGGAATGCTTTTTCAAAATGTTATGTGTACTAATGCAATATGCGGCCCTAGTAGAGCCGCTATTTTAACTGGAAAATACAGCCATATAAATGGTTTTTATAAAAACGAAAATGGGGGGCAATTTGATTCTAATCAATGGACTTTCCCCCAAGAATTTCAAAAGAATGGTTATGAGACTAGCTTATTTGGCAAATGGCATTTAGGAACTGATCCCGTTGGATTTGATGTTTTCAAAATTCATGCAGCAGCTGGACAACAAGGACTTTATTATGATCCCATTTACAATGAAAATGGAAAAGAGGTAAAGTCAAAAGGATATTCTACTACCCTTGAAACAAATTTTGCACTTAATTGGCTTGATAAAGATCGTGATAAGTCTAAGCCCTTTTTAATGCTGCTACAATACAAAGCCCCACACAGACCTTGGGAACCGGATACAAAATACCAGGATTTATGGGAAAATATAGAAATGCCTTACCCAGAAACATTTAACGATGACTATAAAGGTCGAGAACTTACTGCAGGAGATGCGTATATGACTATGGATTTTTTTTCAAGAAAAGATATGAAACTTAAAACTCCTGAGGGATTGGCAGGAAAAGAAAAATCAACTTGGGAATCATTTGGAATTAAAAAAGGAGAAATAGTACTACCAGAAGGAATGTCTCCAGAAGATGGGCGTAAGTGGAGGTATCAAATCTATATTAAAGACTATTTAGCCTGTGTAAAATCTTTAGATGATAATATAGGAAGAGTTTTGAATTATTTAGATGACAACAATATGACTCAAAACACCATGATAATAGTAACTTCCGATCAGGGTTTTTATCTTGGGGATCATGGTTTTTTTGACAAACGATTTATATATGATGAATCTTTAAAAATGCCATTTTTAGTTCGTTTTCCAAAAGCTGTTAAATCTGGTTCTGAAAATAAAGATATCATTTCGAATATAGATTTTGCTCCAACTTTATTAGATTTTGCAGGAATTAATAAACCTGAAGGGGTACAAGGAAATAGTTTCAAAAAAATACTAGAAGGAAATACTCCTTCTGATTGGAGACAGTCTATGTATTATCATTATTATGAATGGCCCTTTTGGCATCATGTTCAGCCGCATTATGGGATACGTACTCAAAAATATACTTTGGCTCATTTTTATTATTCTATTGATGTTTGGGAATTATATGATTTACAAAAAGATCCAAAACAAATACATAATGAAATTAACAATCCTGAATATCAAGAAACTATTTTAAAATTAAAATTTGAATTAAAGGATTTAATGAGCCGTTTTGGTAATGACAAAACTATTGAACAATTCAAAGAAATTAGTGATAAAGATTTTGGTTCAATTACAAATACAGTTGATGTAAATAAAGATATAAACTTATTATCGAATGAAAAGAACTAACCCTTTGGGTGTAATTAGTTATAGATGATAATTTTTTGTCAGTTCGAGTGATTTTCGACAGAAAATCCTTCTTCGGCTTCGCTCAGGATAACGGAACAAGAAAAATTCGATTAAAAATGATACTTAATACATTTTTTGTTCCGTATTAATCGACTAAAAAACACTCGAATTAGACGTTTTTAATAATTACACCCAATGGGTTAAATAGATACATACACAAATGAAATCTGTAAAATTAATTAGCGCTATATTATCTGTCTTACTATTTTTTACTGTAAATAGTATTGCACAACAAAACAATCAGGTAGCAAAAGATTTCCTTCAAACAAATGGTGGAAAGCTAATGCTGAACAATAAAGAATTTAGAGCTATTGGCTTTAATAAATATGATCTTTTACAGCAAATATTAGCAGACTATTTTCCGGTTGAACTAAAGCAATGGACTGAAGATAAAAGAACAAGTACTGGGAAAAATGCATTAAAAGACCTCAACAAACAAGGTTTTAAAATCATTCGTGTATTTGGGTCTCCTTATTGGGGACATGTGCTAGATGAACTATTTTTTAATAAAGAGAACCGGGAAAATTATCTGAAAGCAAATGATGACATGCTTGCTCTTGCAAAAAAATACAATCAAAAAATTGTTTATACCTTAATATGGCATTTGGATGCTTTTGCGATAAGGAAGAACGAAACCCTGAAACAATTAATAGCTGATAAATCTTCCGCATCTCGTAAAGATCTAAATGAATACGTAACTACAATAATTAAACGTTACAAAGATTCTCCTACCATTGCCATGTGGGAGATTGCTAATGAGGGAAATTTACATGCCGATTTAAAACAAAAAAAAGAAATTGGCTATACATCACAGGAGTTAAGTGAATTTTACAAAGATATATCAAAATTGATAAGAGATGCCGGAGATAAACATCATATCATTTCATCTGGCGATAGCCAGCCAAGGCCAGAAGCATGGAATTTAAATGATTGCATTATACGCTCAGGAGATTGGAATAAACCAAACTGGAAAGCAGATTCATTTATACAAACTAAAGATATACTTAAACTGGTGCACACTCAGGATGTAACCAGTGTTCACTTTTACGGTATTCCTAATCCGGGTAATAAGTCCATAACAGATTATTTCTCTATGACGCAATCTATCGGTCAGAGTGACACAGCAAAACCTTTATTTATAGGAGAAACAGGTCCGCGTAAAACAGTAGAGAAGCTAAAACTAGCTGGTTATAATCAACTTTTCTCAAAAGAAATGACTGCCTCCTTGCTGAAGGAAATTGTCGCTAATAAAGTTCCTTTAACCTTATTTTGGTCATACCAGATTGACAATACAGCTGGGAGTATTCAGGAATGGGATATTCGTAAGAAAGGACATAAAGGTAGTGATGATGAAATCATCAAAATGATTCAGAAAGCAAATAAAGAACTTCAGCTTCCCTAATCCTAACATCATTCTAAAAGGTATTTTTAGAGACTAAGAATACCTTTTATTCTAGTAGTATCCCATAAAGTGTGTAAGTAAAAAAAGCATTAGGGTTTATGCTGAGCCCCTTTTTTTACTTAATTTTAATAGTTACACATTTTATGAAAAAGGAAGATTTATTATCCCATGAATTTTTGAAGCAATTCAAAACAGGCGAAGACTTTTATGGCTTTTTGAGCCAACTAGAAAAACGAGGAATTGAGAAAATGCCCGAAGGCGAATTAGAGGCTCATTTAGGTTATTATTTCCTATCTTAAATTATGTGATTCTTTTATCTTGTTTTTGAGATGCAGTATAATTACACTTAACAGTTATGGTGTAAATAATAAACAGTATATAAAAACTGAATGACGAAGCAATCAATCGGTCTCTCTACGGTCGTTCCCTTTGTTTCGTTCGGCTGTTCCAGTCGGTCGTACCTCCCTCCGTTCCACAGACACTTCA
>CAMDGJ010000196.1 GCA_945897545.1 Flavobacterium psychrophilum | reverse complement strand
ATAGTATTGAGTTAAAAAAATAATAGGAGTAGTTTGGCCAACTCCGTTACTAAAAAAGAATAGTTGGAATAAATAGAGTAACTACGCTCAACTGGCCGTTTGGAGAAAGACTCCCAAGGGGTCGTCCTTCACCAAGCGGCCTAACGTTAAATTTCCGTAAACTCTTTTTTCAGGATTTCCTTTGTAACTTTGCAATTCTGAACAGCAATAAATGAAATTCCAAGTCATATCCGATTACCAGCCCAAAGGCGACCAACCACAAGCCATTGAAAAACTAACTCAAGGCATTGAAGCTGGCGAACAATATCAAACTTTGTTAGGTGTAACAGGTTCTGGAAAAACATTTACGGTTGCCAATGTCATACAGGAAGTACAAAAACCTACCTTGATTTTGGCACACAATAAAACTTTGGCGGCGCAATTGTACTCAGAATTCAAGCAATTTTTTCCGAATAATGCTGTAGAATATTTCGTTTCTTATTACGATTATTACCAGCCCGAAGCTTTTATGCCGGTTTCTGGAGTCTTCATCGAAAAAGATTTATCCATCAACGAAGAGTTGGAGAAAATGCGTTTAAGTACGACCTCTTCCCTACTTTCGGGACGGAGAGATATTATTGTGGTCGCATCAGTTTCGTGTATTTATGGTATTGGAAATCCGGTGGAATTTCAGAAAAATGTAATTGCAATAGCCAAAAATCAAATTATATCCCGCACTAAATTGCTACATACTTTAGTTCAAAGTTTATACTCCAGAACCGAAGCAGAATTTACTCCCGGAAATTTTAGAATAAAAGGCGATACGCTCGAAGTCTACCCCAGTTATGCCGATGATGCTTACCGAATTCATTTCTTTGGGGACGAAATAGAAGAAATCGAAAGTTTTGATGTGAAAACATCCAAGGTCATCGAACGCATGGAACAACTCACGATTTATCCCGCAAATATGTTTGTGACTTCTCCGGATACTTTGCAAAGTGCCATTTGGGCAATTCAACAAGATTTGGTCAAACAAGTCGATTATTTTAAGGAAATTGGTAAACATCTTGAAGCCAAACGACTCGAAGAACGCACTAATTTCGATTTAGAAATGATTCGGGAACTGGGCTATTGCTCCGGAATAGAAAACTATTCCCGTTACCTTGATGGAAGAGACGCGGGCACAAGACCTTTCTGCTTATTGGATTATTTTCCAAAAGATTTCTTGATGGTTGTTGACGAAAGTCATGTGACGCTTTCTCAAGTTCACGCGATGTATGGCGGAGACAGAAGCCGAAAAGAGAACTTAGTGGAATATGGTTTCCGACTTCCCGCTGCAATGGACAACCGCCCTTTGAAATTTGAGGAATTTGAAGCAATGCAAAACCAAGTCATTTATGTATCAGCAACGCCAGCTGATTATGAATTGCAAAAATGCGACGGTGTTTATGTAGAACAAGTGATTCGCCCAACGGGATTATTAGATCCCATTATAGAAATTCGTCCAAGTTTGAACCAAATTGATGATTTAATAGAAGAAATCCAAACCCGAGCTGAAATTGACGAACGTGTTTTAGTGACTACTTTAACAAAAAGAATGGCCGAAGAATTGGCAAAATACTTGGATAAAGTTGGCATTCGTTGCCGTTACATCCATTCGGATGTAGATACTTTAGAACGTATCGAAATTATGCAGGATCTACGAAAAGGAATATTCGATGTTTTGATTGGTGTGAATTTATTGCGTGAAGGATTAGATTTACCCGAAGTGTCGCTAGTTGCGATTCTCGATGCTGATAAAGAAGGATTTTTGAGAAGCCACCGTTCGCTTACCCAAACCATAGGTCGTGCAGCGAGAAACCTCAATGGAAAAGCGATTATGTATGCTGACAAGATTACTTCAAGCATGCAAAAAACTATTGACGAAACCAATTACCGCAGAACAAAACAGATTAATTTTAATACTGCAAACAATCAAGTTCCAGAGGCTTTAAATAAAAAAATAGAGAGCGCTTTTACCAAGAACCCCTTGGTAGATTTTGAATTGGGCTACGGCACTCCAATTGCTGCTGAGCCAATACCGGAATATCTTTCGAAACCTGAAATCGAAAAAATGATTAGGGAGAAAAGAAAAGCGATGGAGAAAGCCGCAAAAGAGTTAGATTTTATGCAAGCAGCAAAACTCCGTGATACTATCAAAGCTTTGCAAGAGAAAATTTAAAGGCGGATTGAAATTAAGAGACAATTTAAAAAGACTACTCCACAGTTATAAATCGTAACTGTTCTACGTCGCCATTGTAAATATTGACATCAACATTTCCTTTTATCCCAGATACTGATGCTTTTTCAGTGAATTGCCAGAAAAGCCAATCGTCTCCGATTTTCTTTTTATATAAATTATAATTGGCAATCCAAAAAAGGTATTCTGAAAACTCTTCTTTCAAAAAATCATCATAATATTTTTCGCCAGTATAAATAATGGGCCTTACTTTATAATGGGCTTCAACAGCTTTCAGCCAACGTTTTAATCCCTTTTTTAGACTATCTATGGATTGTTCTTTGGGGAGTTTTTCTATGTCTAAAACTGGAGGTAAATCTCCTTTTTGAAGCTGAACTGTTTGAATGAAAATCCGGGCTTGTTCTAATGAATTTTCGTTAGGACGATAATAATGATAAGCGCCACGAATCATTTTTCTATTTTTGGCAGCAAGCCAATTTTCCTTGAATTGAGCATCTACTTTATCTTTTCCCGCAGTAGATCGAATAACTACAAACTCAATTGGATACTTGCCTTCTACAGATTTGACCAGAGTCCAGTCAATTTCCCCTTGATATTCTGAAACATCGAAACCGACTGCTTTTCCTGCATGATTTTTTAAAACTTGGAAATTACGAACATCCGAAATACGTTTAGCTTCGGCTTGTTCGTATCTTAATTTATCGGAATTGAATCCAAAATAATAAAGCAATCCATTTCGATAATGATAGCCAATACCGCAAAAGAGCACTATTAAAGACGCGTTAATTGAAAAACGAATCAACTTTCGAGAGAAAAGCGACCTTTTTTTTCTAGTTTTTCGCCGGATTACAGGTTTCTTTCTGCTAGACTTCCAATTCATTAAAAAACTACTTTTTCAGGAACTTGTTATTAACAACCGATAACAAAACATAAAAAATTATTATCAGCGGAATTGCTGCATATTGTAAAAATACTAATAGCGTAACTGAAAGCAATAAAAAGAAAATTTGAAGTGCGTTTTTCTTAAAAGTAAAATCTTTTATTTTTAATGAAAACAAAGGTATTTCGGCGTTCAGAATAAAAGCGCTTATCATAGTAATGACCAATAAAACCCCTTGGTTAGTCAAAATACCAAAAACAACCAATGAATCAGAATATTTTAGCACTAATGGCAAACTTAAAATAAATAGCGCATTAGCAGGTGTTGGCAGTCCAATAAATGAATCCGTTTGACGGGTATCAATATTAAAATTTGCCAAACGATAACAAGAACCCAAAGCAATAACGAAACCTAAATAAGGAATAATTATATCAGTAGAAGCTGGATCTTGTGACATTTTCAACATGGAGTACATTACAAATCCTGGAACAACTCCACTAGTAACCATATCAGCAAGGGAATCCAACTGCAAACCCAAGGCACTTGAAACTTTGAATAATCGTGCAAAAAAACCATCGAAGAAGTCTAAAAAAATTCCAAGGCTCATGAAAAAGAAAGCCATCTCAAAATTCAATTCAGCTACAAAAACTATCGCAATACAGCCGCAAAATAGATTAAGTAACGTAATTATATTTGGGACTTGTTTTTTAGATTCATTTTAATTTGAAATAGATTATTAAAGTTCGCAAATTTAATATAATAAGTCAATGAGAAGTGCGTTTTTTATAAGAGATTTAGTTTTTCAATTTGTACAATACTGAAAGGGTTGTTAAAAAAGAAATTACCTCAGTAAAATATTATATTTTTGGCAACAATTAAACAGTCCTTAGGTCTACAAAAAAATCAATGCAAAAAAAAATTCTATTCTTTTTTCTCCTTTTGATTTGCGCCAGTTCGTATTCACAAGCCGTTAGAAACTATTCGAACGAGTTTATGAATATTGGTGTGGATGCTGCGGCTTTAGGAATGGCAAACGCAATGACGTCGAGCACCCGTGACGTAAATTCGGGCTACTGGAACCCCGCTGGTTTAATTTATCTTGAAGACCATCAACTCTCCTTGATGCACGCAAATTATTTTGCTAATATTGCTCAATACGACTATATCGCTTATGCAAAACCTATCGACGATCAAAGTGCTTGGGGGATTTCATTAATCCGTTTTGGTGTTGATGACATTTTAAATACAACTGAATTAATCGACAGTCAGGGCAATATTGACTACAACCGCATTAGTCTTTTTTCGACTGCAGATTATGGTGTAACTTTTTCGTACGCGCGAAAACTGCAAGTTCCGGGATTTCAATATGGTGTTAATGCTAAAATAATTCGCCGGATTATTGGGGATTTTGCCGGTTCTTGGGGATTTGGTTTTGATATTGGGTTACAATACGAAAAAAATGATTGGCAGTTTGGTTTGATGCTGCGAGACATAACGACGACCTATAATGTTTGGAGTTTTGACGAAGCCGAATACAAGAAAATTGCCAATGCTATTCCGGGACAAAATCAGGAATTGCCAGAGAGTACAGAAATAACGGCACCAAAAGCCCAATTAGGACTTTCAAGGAAGTTTATCATTCGTTATGACTATAGTCTTTTGGCTGCAGCCAATGTCAATATGGTTTTCACCAAAACAAACGATTTGCTTTCAACAGATTTTGTAAGTATTGATCCAGCATTGGGATTTGAATTTGGCTATACCAATTTAGTTTACTTACGAGCTGGTGTGGGAAATTTCCAAAACATACAACAAATTGACAATACGGAGAAAGTAGGTTTTCAACCTAATATTGGTTTAGGATTCAAATACAAAGGCATCCAAATTGATTACGCTTTGACTAATTTAGGAAATCAAAGCGCAGCCTTGTATTCTAATATTTTTTCTGTAAAAGTTGACCTAGGCCTTTTTAGAAAGTAATTTTATTCCTGTTACACCGATATAAATGAAGTCATTACTCAAAAAAATATTTTTTATTTTACTACTTACTGGTTCGATGAACAGTTTTGGACAGAATGGAATTTTGTCGAAAAATGCTAGTGTTAGCATCATTACTTGTGACATAGGAAACGAATCGTATTCTCTTTTTGGTCACACTGCGATTAGAATTACCGACTTAGAAAAAAATCTAGATGTCGTTTTTAATTATGGCGCTTTTGATTTTGCCACGCCTAATTTTGTTGCAAAGTTTGCCAAAGGAGATTTACAATATTTTGCTGTCGCCAATGCTTTTTCTGACTTTATAAATCAATATACTTATGAAAAAAGGAGTGTTTTCGAGCAGGAATTAAATAT
>CAMDGJ010000195.1 GCA_945897545.1 Flavobacterium psychrophilum | reverse complement strand
AAAAAATAAACCCTGTTTTTATAAGCACCATCAAAACTTAAAACCCCATCTTTTACCATATTATAAATACATTTTCTAACATCCTTTATATCAATATCACCAATTTTAGAATGAATTACTTTAATTGATATGTTGGGCGTAATTTTTAATACTTCTTCAATTAAAGCTTTCAATCTAGGTTGTTCAATGGTTTTTAAAGTGGGCTTGATATTAATTTTAGAACTTGCTATTAATTTAGGGTTCACCAAGTATTCTCTGCCTTTCTTTTCGCCCCTATTTATGATAATAGATTGACTTGAGAGCTTTGAAATATATGACCTTAAACGGTCTTCATCTGTTAGTTGTAATTCTTTGGTAAGTTGTGTTGCTAATATTTTTTTATGACGTGTAATAACTCCAAGAGCGATGAACTCTTTTTGTGAGAGTTGGTAATTTTTAGCAATAAAATCTAATAATAAAACCGCTTCTTCGTCTAGAATTTTTGAATATTGAGTTACCGAAGTTGCATTATAATCTGAAATTGGTATTGGAAAGGCTTTGGCATCACGACTTGTAATTTCATAGATTAAATTATAACCCGTTCCTTCTCCTTCCATTAATTTTAAATCATGGAGTATTCTAATTAAATGTGGGTTTCTTCTGTAAGTGGTATGCAGAATATTGTCTTTCGTAATCCCTAAAGGTAATCCACCAGGATTTGTTATTTCTAGCCTGTCTTGATATACTTTTATGAAAATATCACCCGAAATAGTGTAGCTTTTGTGAGCAATTGCATTGATAAGTAATTCTCTGATTAATCGGGCATCGTAATGTCTGATTTTATTTCGGAATAACCCCAATGGAAATTCATCGTAGTAGGTTAATTCGATTGCTTCTTTCTCAATTTCTAATAGTAACTCTTTTGGGTTTTTTGAATAATCTTGCCAATCTTCTTTTCTGACTTTCTTTTCCAAATCATCATAAACAATGTATTGAACAGTTAGTGGATAAACTAATCGGCTTCTTTGTGATGCTGTTCCCAACCATAAAACACCGAGATTTGTTAACTTTCCTTTGTCGATAAGATTGTAATGTTCAATTATTTCAATATCCGATAATTCTTTTATGTTTTGTTTTACTCTGTCAGACTTTCTAATTTCATCTGCAAACCATCGCATACTCATTTCAGGAATTTCAGTATAAGCAACATTTCTAGGTTGTAGTTCCCATTGAAAAGCATCTTTTTCACTTGCTAAACGAACAATATCTTCACTTCGTGCAGGTTGTGATTGGTCTCCAATTCTGATATAGATTTTACCGTCTGCTGTTGTAGCAACTGATTTTAATGTTGGGTAAACCGTAATTGTGAAAAATTGACTTCCATTTGCATGACTTTCTATATCACCAAGCTGAAAACCTACATTAAAACAGAGTGATTTTAGTCGGGTAACTGTATCGTTTGCAGTTCTAACAGATATGGTTTGATTTAATGGTGGTTGCTTGTCTTTGTCCTCAATACCAATAACAATTTTACCGCCATGCACATTAGCAAAAGCCACACTAGTTACTGCAAGGTCTCTTAATCCTTCCGATTTGAGTTTTCCTGCTGTATCTAATACTTTTTTCAAGCTTTTATAATCAATACTAATTCCTTCTTCCATCTTTATCTACTATGCTTTTATCTATAATTCAACTTTTAATTATTTTTTTTGCTTTTTAATGTCCACTTCTTCCCAATAATGGTTTGTAATGATTGTGTAGTGCTGTTTCTAATAATTCTATTAGTGTTTTTTGCTCTTCATGTTCTATGATCCCTAATTTATCAAAATCAATTGATGTGTAATATAATTCTAATTTGACTTGGGATAAATCAGGAAATTGCAACCAACTTTGAAGCTGCAATGAATATGTTTTTTCTGAAACTAAACCTAAATGTTGTCTTATTCTATTTTTAAACGAACCACTTGATTTTCCTATGTATAGTGTTGTGTTTTCATCTAAAGCATGATTTGAATTTACTTTAGGATATTTTACTTTTTTTCTTGTTTCCTTTATTTTTTGTATTCTGTTGCAAAAAGAAACGCTATTTCCTTTTTCACCAAAATCTGTAACTTTAAAAATATAGATTACATTTTTTAAATCTAGACTTTTTAAATCTATGTCATTGTAATTAAGAAAATCAAATTTTACTTTTTGAAAATCTTCTATTAACTTGACTGTTGCTATCATTTTGTCAAGTTCGTTAAGGACTTTCAATTTATGATTCTCGGCATGAAATTTTAAATCAATAATCATTAAGCGAAGCTTTTATATAATTCGACTTCTAATTCTTTTACCGCTTCCAAATATTTTTGTTTGCTTCCAAATTCTTTAATGATTTCTAAAGGTGAACCAAAATCGTCAAATGGTTTTACTCTTAAAACATCAATACTTTCAATATTTACAACTCCTTCATCTGCATATTTATCTAATAGTGTTTCCATGACTTTTCGAGCCTGTTCTCCGTATTTAGAGAAATAATTGCGTTTTATTACATTATTAGCTCTTTCTTTCCTTGTTAATGGAGGTTGGTCATAAGCTACATGGCAAATTAAATCAAACAAATCGACTTGCTTGTCAACCGCTTCATATAAAGCTTCAACCATAATGCCCTGTTCCTGTAATTCTTTGATAATGGCTTCTTTTTTATCGGCTGTGTTCCAAGTCAGTAAAAAATCTTCTAATGAAGCATATTTTCCGTTTATGATTTCTTTGGTATGGTCTTTTAAACTAATGCTTATTGGTTTGCCATTGGAATCAAAAAATAATTCCCTACTTACTAAAACAGAAACATTAACACCATTTATATATTGTTTTTCTCTTTTTACGTATTCGGTATCAGGCTCACTAGCTGCATTTCTGATTTCGGGTTTTACAATCAAAATCTCTGCACTAGTTACATCATCTATTATCGGAGTATCTTCGTTTTCTTCTTCATCAATAATAGTTGACAAATCAGTTTCTTCAGTAATTGGTTTTACTCTTAATGGATCACCATCAAAAGCAGGATCGGCAAAATTATCTGTCGCATTTCTGAAATCTAAAATCGTAAAATACAGCTTGTTAAATTCTTCATTAATACGCGTTCCTCGTCCTACTATTTGTTTGAACTTGGTCATGGAATTGATGTTAGCATCTAACACAATAACTTTACAGGTTTGTGCATCTACACCCGTAGTCATTAACTCGGAAGTAGTTGCAATAACTGGGTATTTTTCTTCGGGATTAATGAAGTTATCTAACTCCCGTTTACCTTCTTCATTATCGCCAGTTATTTGCATTACATATTTATAATTTTCTGCAACTAAATCGGCATTGTGTTTCGCAATTGCATTTCGCATACGCTCAGCATGGTCAATATCCACACAGAAAATAATAGTTTTAGCAAAACGGTCTAATCCCTTTAAGTATTCAGTTACTTTTTGAGCAATAATATCTGTTCTTTCATCTATAACTAATTTTCTATCAAAGTCTTTACGGTTGTAAATTCGGTCTTCAATTTCTTTTCCTTCTTTGTCCGTTTTTCCTTGTTGTGGACGATATCCTTCTGCATCAACATTTAAAGCTATTCTTATTACTTTGTATGGAGCTAAAAATCCATCATCTATTCCTTGCTTTAAAGAATACGTATAAACAGGTTCTCCAAAGTATTCAGTATTACTGGTTTCTTTAGTTTCTCTGGGTGTTGCCGTTAAACCAATATGGGTTGCTTTATTAAAATAAGTCAATATTTCTCTCCAAGCACTGTCTTCATTTGCACTACCACGATGGCACTCATCAATAATAATTAAATCAAAAAAGTCAGGAGAAAAATCTTTATAAGCATCTTCAATCCCTGGTTCATTATTTGTTAATCCTTGATATAATCCTAGAAATACTTCGTATGCTTTATCTGAAGTATCAATACCTCTTTTTTTATTACTAACTAATTCATCTTTTCCATTTCCATTTGATATGACTTTCTTTTTTATGATAGTCATTTTGTCTTTGAAATGTTTGAAGTCGCCTTTTCGGGTTTGGTCAATAAGTGCTGTTCTGTCTGCCAAAAACAAAATTCTCTTTTTTGTTCTTGATTTCCATAAGCGATAAATAATTTGAAATGCAGTATAGGTTTTACCAGTACCTGTTGCCATAACCAGTATAATTCTGTCTTGACCATTTGCAATGGCTTCAACAGTTCTATTCACAGCTATTTGTTGGTAATATCTTGGTTTTCTGCCAGAACCATCAGAAAAATATTTTTGTAATGCTATTTTTTCACCATCAAGAGTAGCTATATTTTTGTATTGTTTGTATTTATTCCATAATTCTTCAGGAGAAGGAAATTCATCTAAAGAGAGTTCCGTTTCTATATTTGAATCATTTACAGTTCTATCGTGAAATAAAAACCCATCACCATTACTACTAAAAACACAAGGAATATCTAAAATTGTAGCATATCCCAAAGCTTGTTGAATTCCTGAACGAATGGAATGCTTGTTGTCTTTTGCTTCAATTACTGCTACAGGATTATCTTGATAATAAAGAATATAATCGGCTCGTTTGCGTTCTCCTCTAGCCGTTAATTTCCCTCTTACGTAGATTTTACCATCAGTAAAGAATACCTCTTCTAAAATTTGCTTATGCAAGTCCCAACCTGCCTTTTGTAAAGCTGGGGTTATAAATTTTGAACAGATGTCTCTTTCTGATAAATCCTTTTTACTCATTTGGTTTTACTTTTATATTCAATAATTAGATAGCAATTTTTACAGTTTTAATTGTTTCAATTAAAAAAAATATGAACTATAATAATTAATAAATTCAAATAGTTACAAACATACGAAAAAGCAATGGAAAGAAAAATGAGGAAAACCGTAAACGGATGAAAAAAACAGAAAAATAGTGCGAAAAAAATTAGGGCAAGGAGGGCAACCAAATTTAGAGTAAAAGATATTTTATTATAAAATAAAAAACAGATTTATGCGGCCGTTTGAGTGTAAAGTGGAACGAACACTTAATTAAATTGCGTTCATATTATCTTATGTTACTCGATTGTTTGAGAAGAAAAAAAATAAAAAATGTTTCTTGTGGTTTTTGGTTACCCTGCCTGCCCTGTGAAAATGATGTAAATTGAATTAATACAAAGTAGAAAAAAAAAATAAAGTGGAAACGCTAGTTTTCCACTTTAAAAATGATGATTTTTTGTTGTTTATTCTTCAACGACTTTGTTCCTGTTATCAACTTCTTCCCAAGTGTTTTCTATTAAAGCGTAGACTGCTATTCCGTTCTTTTTTAGTCTAGTGAAATTGTGCTTTTTGAGTGCTTTTCCTAACTTGTTTATTGTACCATCGGTAATATTTATTTTAGCTTTTTCAGCCAATTTTGCAGCTATTTGAGAAGCATTTAAAAATGTATTTGCTTTGTCCTTTTCGCAAGGTTCAAACCACGTTAAAAGTAATTCTTCTTCTGGGCTA
>CAMDGJ010000194.1 GCA_945897545.1 Flavobacterium psychrophilum | reverse complement strand
GGTAAAATCAGTTTGCAGTATTCAGATTAAAAATAATAAACAGAAGCTTTATACTTTATGAAACCCTTAGTTTTTTTCGGTAAAAAAGACAAAATATCCCATCCCAAGCCTTCGCTCCGCAAAGTCTCCGACTTTAAGGTAGGGTCTTTCGGTTTTTAACCGATTTAGTTTTGTGCTATTTAATTTTTTTCAGTCAAAGACTGACAAACACATCCTCAAAGTCGCAGACTTTGCGGAGCAGGAAAGTATATCCTAGAATTGGTCAAAAGCAGTGCGCAGTGTTCAGAAGGCAGTGTTCAGGTTGCAGGCAGCTAAAGACGAATTAAATGTTGATATTAAAAAAAACTTCAACACCTCACAATCGACTGGTTCTGCACAAACAAAGAAAAATTAAAGTATTCTTTGAATAAGTTGTACAAAGAAATAGGAATAAGCAAACAAGCTGTTAGTCAATATGCTAAACGCCAAAAAGTGTTTGATTATAATGTTCATAATCTTATTTTTGAAGCCCAAGAATTAAGAAAAGAACATCCTGGTTGTGGGGTTGAAAAGATGTATAATACATTACAACCTGATTTTATAGGAAGAGATAATTTTATTGATTTGTTTATGAATTTAGGCTTTAGAATCAAAAGGAATAAAAATTATAGAAGAACAACTTTTGCCTCTAGAGTTAATTATCCAAATTTAATAAAAGGTATGGAAGTCAGTAGACCATCAACGATATGGCAATCTGATATAACCTATATTTATTGTGATAATAAGTTTTATTACGCTGTTTTTATCATAGATGTTTATACCAAAAAAATAGTTGGACATCAACTAACAAATCATATGCGAGCCAGTGCAAATGTAAAAGCATTAAAAATGGCTTTAAAGAATAATAAAGCTCCATTTGTTCATCATTCAGATAGAGGAAGTCAATACACTTCAATAGAATATTTAGAGTTATTAAAACATAATGAAGTACAAATATCTATGGCATTATCAGCACAAGATAACGCTTATGCAGAAAGAATAAATAAAACAATAAAAGAAGAATATATAGATTATTGGAAACCCCAAAACTACGAGCAATTAAAGAAAATGATAGATAAAGCTGTAAGTCAATATAATAACAAAAGACCTCATAATTATATTGGAAAATTAAGTCCAATAAATTTTGAAGATAATTGGTTTAATAATCCAAATTTTAGTAAACCAAAAATTACTATATTTAACAATGAAGTTTAATTAAAAAACGGTCAACCTAATTTAGAGATTGGCATCAGAAAGCAGATGTTATAATTTATAATTCAAAAGGCGCAAGATTCAGTTCTTGCGCCTTTTTTATGATTCACAGTTGTCCAAAAACTCAACAGAAATGAAAGTTTAAAACAAGATTTTTTGTTTATATCTAATTCCTACCTTTTGACTCTGAAACCTGCTCTACAATTCTTTTCTAAACGTTTTTCTTCGGCAATGGATTGTTGGATTAAAATTTTTCCATAAATTATGGATGGCGTGATTCTCTTCTAACTCTGGAGTTCGGATGCAGTTAATAATTCCTTTTTCGCTGAAAGTTCTGTAATATTCATCAAAAATAATGGCAGTTAAGCCTTTGTTTTGGTATTCAGGAGCAACGCCTATCAAATAAAAAACTACGTCTTTGCTGTCTTTTCGGGCTTTGAGCAGATGATAAAATCCAAAAGGGAAAAGTTTGCCTTTTGCTTTCTGTAATGCTTCCGAAAAACTGGGCATTACAATACTGAAAGCTACGAGATCATTGTTCTTGTCCATCACAAATTTGATGTACTCCGGGTTGATGAAACTGATGTATTTCTTTTTGAAATATTCTTTTTGAATGTCAGAAATGGCAACAAAGGAGGATAAACTTGCATAAGAATCATTAAACAAATCAAACATCTTATCCACCAATGGCATAATGTCTTTTGTTTTGGTAAAGGTCAAACTGGTCAGTTCATATCGTTTTTTGATTAACGCCTGCGCTTTCGAAAAAAATTCCGGCTTTACATTCGAAAAGGGAAATATACTTTCTATAAATTCTTTTTCTTTGACAAAACCCAATTGCTCTAAATGAACTGAAAAATAAGAATGATTGTACCACGTGATCATTGTGCCCATTTGGTCAAATCCTTCGGTTAGTACTCCCACTTTGTCCAGATTGGAGAAACCCATTGGGCCTTCAACGTGATCCAAATTGTTTTTCCGACCCAATTCATAGGCTTTTTCTAATAACGCTTTGGTTACTTCAATATCATCAATCACGTCAAACCAACCAAATCGAACTTTCTTTTTGTGCTGATTATTGACTTCGCCCCAATTAATAATGGCAGAAATTCTACCTACGATTTCATCATCTTTGTAGGCTAAATAAAAATAAGCTTCCGCATTTTCGAAAACTG
Source organism: Flavobacterium psychrophilum (assembly GCA_945897545.1). Classification (GTDB taxonomy): domain Bacteria; phylum Bacteroidota; class Bacteroidia; order Flavobacteriales; family Flavobacteriaceae; genus Flavobacterium; species Flavobacterium psychrophilum_L. Next base: position 3,107 of record CAMDGJ010000194.1, on the reverse strand, counting down.
GATTCTTGGTTTTGTCAAAGGATTCCAATTCATCAGCAATGATGGGTGGAACCCAATATTTATTGCCTTTGTAAAGGGAGAAAGGAAATTTTACAAATGCAGTCATTTCCTTTTTGCTAACGGCTTCTTTTATGGTAATCATTTATTTTTGATATTGAAAGTTTATCCTTTTTTAGTTTTTTTGGCTCTTTTTTTTGGCTTTTTTATCTGAATCTCCTGTATCCACTTTCATCCTCACTTCTTTGTAATTGGCATCGTAACGCCAGGAAAACCCAATGCCTCCATACAATATGGAAGGTGTGTTTTTTAAACTACTACTTATCGAAGCGTCAACTTGTAAATCATTATGAATTAAAAAAGCTGCGCCACCACGAACAATAGAGTCGCTGTAAAAATCGCTCATATACCCTTGATTTTCTAAGAAACCAGACCATTTCCGGTTGAATCCTTTGGTTAACGTAATTCCATAACCGTAACTAGGATAATCGGTTCCAATATAATCGGCAATGATATTGGTTACAAAAACCCAGCTTCCGTCTCCTAAATGGTGTTGGGCAATCGCCATAATTTTGGGTGAAATGGCTGCATCAGGAGAAAAATAATAAGGATTGTCAGAAAAAGTAAGATTAGCACCGGCAAAAACTGAAACGGCAGGAATTAATTGATGCCAATTAAAAGAGTGATTTGCCTTCCAACTATAGACATTGATTTGTTTTTCGTAATTTTTGAAAGGGTCATAAATCAGATATTTTGCCCCAAAAACGGTTTGTTTCATCGCTGATCTATCTGGGTAAATAATGTTTGGATTAAATGTTTCGTATTGATATTGGAAATCGGCAATTAATTCCAGTTTTTCCATAAAAAACCCCCATCTCAAAGTCATATCAATACCAAAGCCATTGGCATCATAGCCCAGAATACTATGATTTTCCGTGATACCATAAATGCCGGTTTCTACTTGAATAACTGATTTTCCCACAGCAAAAGCGGACATTGTTTCGCCCGGTCTGTTCGAATTAATTTCATCAGTGTATTGGCCATAATGTAGAAGAGGAATAAGAAAAATTACGATGCCAACTAGGGTTTTGATATTATACATACAGTTTGTTTAGGTTAAAGAAGGTATAACGCTTTTCAAATGTACTATATTTTATCATTTATTTAAGAATGATATTTTAATTTGAACGTAGGAATTGTTAATTTTGCTTAAAATTATTTTGATTATGCAAGAAGCGTCTTTTTCTGGTTTTATAAAAGCAATATTCTACATGCTTGCTTTCTATTATATTTTTAAATTTTTGGCACGGTTATTTTTGCCTGCCTTGGTTAAAAAGGTAGTGAAGAAAGCGGGTGAGAATTTCCAGAAACAGCAACAAAATGCTCAGGATAATTCTTGGCAAAAAACACCAAATAATGATGAAATCATCATTGATACTGCAAATGCTAAAAAAACTCGCGAAACCAAAAAAGTTGGGGATTATGTTGATTACGAAGAAATAGATTAAAGCCCCCTAACCCCCGAAGGGGGAATTATTATATACAAAGAATATTTTTAAATAATCTAAAATCTAAAATCTGAATTCTAAAATTATTCTATGAAGCAACTTCAAAAGTTATATCCGCATGCCGCAATCCTACTTGGATTCGTATTAATTTCTCTCATTTATTTTTATCCTGTATTGCAAGGGAAAAAAATTTCCCAATCGGATATAGTGCAATATACCGGAATGGCAAAGGAGCAAAACGATTTTAGAGCTTCGGATCATCAGGAACCATATTGGACAAACTCCGCTTTTGGCGGAATGCCAACGTATCAATTGGGAGCAAAATATCCTCACGATTATATTGGAATGATTGACGATGCCTTACGCTTTTTACCTCGTCCAGCTGATTATTTATTCCTGTACTTTCTTGGTTTTTATGTGTTGCTTTTAGTCCTTAAAATTGATCCGTTGAAAGCCTTTTTCGGGGCGCTGGCTTTTGGATTTTCTACTTATTTGATCATTATTCTGGGTGTTGGGCATAATGCCAAAGCGCACGCTATAGGTTATATGCCGCTCGTTATTGCAGGTTTTATATTGGTTTTTCAAAAGAAATATATTTGGGGAGGTTTGCTGACCATGTTTGCAGTTGCCCTAGAAATCAATGCGAATCACTTTCAAATGACGTATTATTTGTTGATTTTCTTATTGGTACTTTCGGGTTATTTTATGTACCAGGCAGTTAAAGAAAAGGAATACAAATCGTTGTTGACTTCGGTAGGCGTTTTAGCAATAGCCGGAATTTTTGCTCTTGGAGCGAATGCTACCAATTTATTGGCCACAGCCGAATATGCTACATTTAGTACCAGAGGAAAAAGCGAATTGACTTTCAGTGCAGATGGTTCAAAAAGTGTTGGAAACAGCGCCATGTCACGAGAATACATTACCGAATACAGTTACGGAATTGCCGAAAGTTTCAATTTAATTGCGCCACGGCTTTTTGGAGGTTCAAATAATGAAGCTCTTGGGAAGGACAGTGCGATGTATGAATTTATGATTGGTCAAGGAGTTCCTGAAACTCAAGCTAACGATTTTGTTTCAGGAATGCCAACCTATTGGGGCGACCAACCTATTGTTGCTGCACCAGCATATATCGGAATTGTCGTATTCTTTTTTGGGATTTTGGCTTTATTCACGGATAAACGAAAAATTAAATACGTTTTCCTTTCCGGAGCCATCGTTGCATTGGTTTTGTCTTGGGGCAAAAATTTCCCGGCTTTGACAGACTTTTTTATAGACAATGTACCAATGTACAATAAGTTTAGAGCTGTTTCTTCGATACAAGTGATTCTGGAATTGTGTTTCCCAGTTCTAGCTATAATGGGATTACAATCCTTTTTTATTTTGGAAAAGGAGGCAAGATTCAAAGCCTTGTGGCAGTCTGCTGCGGTGGTTTTTGGAATTATTCTAGCTTTATTTTTATTCAAAAGTAGTTTCAGTTTTGCGGGTGCGAACGACAGTTATTTCAGAGAAAATTATGGTCCAGCATTTATGGACGCGCTCAAAGCGGATAGAATGACCCTTTTTTCTGCAGATTTATTGCGTTCTGGTTTCTTAGTATTGTTA
>CAMDGJ010000193.1 GCA_945897545.1 Flavobacterium psychrophilum | reverse complement strand
TCACCTGCAGTAGTTATGACGTTATTATTTGCATCTATAAAAACGGTACTCGCAGGAAAAGTGGCCGTGGCAACCGTTTCTATTGTTGAAGTGCCTGGTACTATAGAAGTTACATTAACCACAAAATCCTTTGTTAATTCACCCGCAATAGCAGTTGCTTTGGTAGTTTTAACCGCAACACCTTCAGGCACTTTAGAAATTTTCAGCAACGGCAATTTAAGAAATTGTAGGCTATCTAAAGACGTAATGACAATTTCTTTGGTATTCGTGATATAATTAGCGGCTTCCGCTTTAATAAAAAAACGAAGCGGCTTATTTTTTGAAATTATAGTGAATGGTCTCACTGCTAAATTGACGGTATTATTGACCACGGTGGCACTTCCGGAAGCGGTCGTTAATAGTTTACCATCTGTAGAAAAAATTAATCCTTTAACCACTGCATCTCCTCCAAGGGTCACAGTTGGTTTTGCTGTATAAGGATTAGCAGCATCAGGATTGGCATCCATGATTTGGACATTGACACTATGATCAATTTTAATATTCGTCAGAATGGTAGTCACCCCTTCAAATGGGTTATCGCAAGACTGAATTATAAAAAGGCTGCCAACAAGAGCTATAAAAAGACAAAGGTACTTGTATGTATTTTTCATGATTTTAAATTTAAGACTGACTAAATTGTTAAAAATTATACTGAAGAAGTAATTGCAGAAGAGGGGTAAACTGGTAGCCTGACAAGTTTTGTTCTAATCGTGCGGCATTTTCTTCGGTAGGTTTTAACATATTAGTGGCAACCATAGTCACTTCGGGTTTACCGTGATAAAGCAAACCACCATTGATACTGAAACTGATGTGTTCTCCGCGATAAAATTCGTCATAACCCAAACCCAGGAAGGGTTGCACTTTATTAGTTTTGATGTCGGTTGCCACAGTACCAATTTCTTCAGCGCTAAAGGTGAGTTGTCCCCAATTTAAAGGATCCTGCAGATAAGCATCAAAAAAATAATCTGGTTTGTCTACGTACCAAACTCCGCCAATCACTTTTAACGATTTTAGAAACCCACCATGAGTACCGCTAGCGACAAACGGAAACCAATCATAACCAGCACCCAATATCAAAGAGCCAATATTTGCTTTCAAATTCATTGGGATACTACCCCAATTGATCTCTAAATTAGAGGCTGAGGTGCGGTAACTAGCTTCAAAACGAAGGCGATGTCCCACATAAAGAGAGCGACTAGCTTGCACGCCAAAATCATAAACGATGAGGTTTTTAATAGCTTTTACATCTATAACAGGTCCGAGAGACCATAAAGGATAGGTTAGCTTTTCTTTGACAATAGTCTCTTTAACAGCGGTTTCACTAGTTTGTGCATCGATTATTTGCGACAAAAAACATAAACTTACAACAAAGTAAGTCTTGATGAATAATTTTTTTTTCATATGTATTTAATTTAAAAGTATAAATAAAAGAAATATAATTGACTTTAACCCTGTGCGTGTGATTATTTTTTTGATACTAATTTTTCGCCAGTTCGACTGATTCCACACAAAAGCGGTATCAGTCAAACTAACGAGCTACTGTAAAACTTGTTATTTAAATAAATCCGCCTCATCGAGGCATAATTTTTTTTCTAAAAAAAGCACTATGAAATAATGAAAAGCAATAAGCAGCTTAGTCTAAATGATATGTTCTTATTTAGTACTATACAATTCCAGAACAAAAAAAAGTTAATTTATAGCTAATCGCTATATCTGTTAAAAAATAATTTGTGAATATTTTTAATACAATAATATATAGCGCAACCAAAAGTACTTCCCAAAACCCCGAAAAAAACATCCATCTTATCTGGATGTCTGTGGGCAATAAAAAACTGTCCTCCTTCGACAAGACAAACTAATATTGCAGCAGTAGTGATGTTAAAAACCCAAAAGGGCATTTTTATTTTGGCTGCTGCCGGAGCGCTGATCGAATACCAGAGTTCCAACAAAAAGCTCAAGGCAAAAAATGGTAACGCAGTTCTTAAATTAAAATAATGGTTGCTCCATGCTAAAAGCCAGGATGGCAAATAGGTTTCTGCTCCCAACTGACCATTGGGAAGCCAAGACAAATAAAAAATTTCAGCAACCAAAAAAAGCGACAGAGAGACAATTACAAATTGGAGCATTTTTTTTTTAGTTTTCAATTTTATTGGGAATATTTTTTTTTTAACTACACAGAATGGCTTGCTACTATTTTCCTATCGATTTATATACAAAACCAATTTTACTAAGTTTTTCTCCGTGAAGAATATTTCTTCCATCAAAAATAAAGGCTGGCTTTTGCATACTGTCATAAATACGTTGCCAATCATAGGCCGTAAATTCATCCCATTCCGTTAAAATAGCAATGGCATGGGCATTTTGACATGCTAGATAAGGATCTTCAAAAGTCTTAAGCTTTTCCGCGTTTTCGTCTACTGATCTGGATTCTAAATAATCCAAATCGGACAGTATTTTTTTTCGAGATACTTTAGGGTCATAGACCGAAATATTAGCGTGTTCATTCAACAAATCATCAGCTACGTAAATCGCCGCAGACTCTCTAGTATCGTTGGTATCTTTTTTAAACGCCCATCCTAAAAAGGCTATTTTTTTATCAGAAACCGTATTGTATAAAGTTTTGACAATGGTTGTCGAAAAGCGTCTTTTTTGGTGGTCGTTCAGGATAATGACCTGTTCCCAGTAAGCGGCTACTTCATGCAAGCTATAAGACTTGGCGATGTACACTAAATTCAATATGTCTTTTTGGAAACAAGATCCGCCAAAACCTACCGAAGCCTTTAAGAATTTAGGGCCTATACGACTGTCCATACCAATCGCCTTGGCTACTTCATCAATATTTGCGCCTGTAACTTCACATAATTCTGATAAAGCATTGATGGAGGATATGCGTTGCGCTAAAAAGGCATTCGCCGTTAATTTAGACAATTCAGACGACCACAAATTGGTGGTTAAGATTTTATCCACGGGTACCCAATTCGCATAAATGCTGACCAAAGCCTCCACCGCTTGTTGTCCCGCTTCTGATGAATCACCTCCAATGAGGACACGGTCGGGAGCTAGTAAATCTTCTACCGCGGTTCCTTCTGCCAAAAACTCAGGGTTAGAAAGGATTTGAAATTGCACCCCATTTCCGGTATTGTCCAATATACTTTTTACTGCTTCTGCTGTACGCACCGGAAGAGTCGATTTTTCTACAATAATTTTGTTATCTTTAGCTACAGCAGCAATTTGACGGGCACATAATTCGATGTATTTTAAATCGGCTGCCATACCTTTTCCAGCACCATAGGTTTTGGTGGGCGTGTTTACCGAAATGAAAATCATTTGGGCTTCATCGATAGCCTTATCTACATCGGTAGAGAAAAATAGATTTCTACCTCTAGCTTCTGCTACAACTGTAGACAATCCAGGCTCATAGATGGGAATGTTGGCTACATTTTCATCGTTCCAAGCCGCTATTCGTTCCGTATTTAAATCGACAACAGTTACTTGAATGTGTGGGCATTTTTGGGCAATAATGGCCATTGTGGGACCGCCAACGTATCCTGCACCAATGCAACATATTTTTGTGATGTTCATTTTGTTTTAGAATTTATTTTTATGCCAAAAATTTATATCCTGACGAATTGAGTAATTAATGATTAAGTAGTATAATTATCAATAATAGGTATACTGTTATCATCTCTAATATTTATAAAATTTACTATTTTAATTTCAAATCCTTCTGCATGTCTAGGTACATTTAGCAGTTTTAGTGCTTTAAGATGTTTCACGGTAACAATGTAGTAACCAATTCTGTACTCTTTTAAATTTGTTCTCTTGACAAAACAATTAATTTTTATAAACAAACTCTAATAAAATATTTATTCTATAAAAAAAAAGTTAATTATTTTGTTTAGATTTATAAACGCTACCAATTGTTTATAATAAATTCATTTCTTTCCGGTAATACCAAAATGGCAAGTGCATCATGCCATGCTTGATAAGTAACATAAAATGCGGTGGCTTTTTATAATTTTCTTCTGAAGACCGGATTTCGACGTAATCCAAATCGGCAAACATTTTTTTACGGATTACTTTTAGGAGGTAGACTACACTATTTGCTTCTTCGTTAAGTAAATCACTTCGTATATATATTGAAGTGGATTTTAGGTTGAAGTCGATTTGCTGCTATCGAAATACTCTTTCGTAAAATTTAACTAACTTTTCAGATTCATGATCCCAAGAGAGTTCCTTAATTACTCTATCATAACCATAGTTACCCATTTTATTTCGAAGCGCAGCATCGTCAATTAATAATATTATTTTTTCAGCAAAATCATTTACATCTTTAGCATAAAGCGAAGCTTCCATAGCAGAAAATCGACCTTCTTTTAAATCAAATTGTACAATTGGTTTTTTCAAAGCCATGTATTCCATGATTTTATTCATCGTACTCAAATTATTCATTTCTGTTGGTTTGTCTGGATTTACGCATACATCAGCTGTATTTAAAACACCAACTAGAACTTCATCTGAAACTCTACCATAAAAATCTACATAATCATTAAGCTGTAATTGAGTACATAATTTTTTTAATTCTTCCACATGTGTTCCCCCACCTACAATTGCGAGTTGAATATCTTGCCTTTTTGAAACGATCAGTTTTAAACTTTGTAGCAGAAGATCTATACCTTCTTGCTCTCCAATAACTCCAACATAACCTAAAAGAAACTTTCTGCCCTTCTTGTATTTTTCTTCAGCAGGTAAAATTTGTAGCCTATCCAATTTTGGTCCGCTACGTATTACTTGAACCTTTTCAGGATCCATACCTCCTCTACGAATTGCGATTTCTTTGTAGGATTCATTTGTAGCAATACTGTAATCTGCAGTTTTAAAAGTTAATTTTTCAAATAAAATCATCAATTTATAGAAAAACCCTTTTTTATTATATTTCGCTATATATAATTCGGGATTGATGTCATGATGATCAAAAACATATTTAACACCAAGGAATTTAAAAAAGAAAGCCACTATAAAAATAAGATCAGGTGGATTGCAACCATGAATTACATCTAACCTCTTTTTAGCATTAATTTTTATGGTTAACCATGTTTCCCAAAATAAAGCTGTTGAATATTCGAAAAGGTAACCCAATGCTCCTGATGCCTCAAAGGGTAATGGATGTCTATAGATTTCAATATTGTTTATTACTTCATACTTTTTAGTGTATCCTTTCATAATAGGGCAAATAATACTCACTTTAGCCCCATTTTCACTTAATGTGTTTGCTTCCTGCCAAACCCTTCTGTCGAAAGGAACTGGCAGATTTTCTACCACTATAAGTATGTGTTTGTCTTTTAAATTTTCCATTTTTTTAAATTAAAACTGTATCTTCTTTTGAAATATAATTTATATTATCTCTCACCAAAGATCTCCAGTTTATGCCAATATAATTATCCTTACGAATTAAGCTTTCATCAATACGGACAAA
>CAMDGJ010000192.1 GCA_945897545.1 Flavobacterium psychrophilum | reverse complement strand
GTTCCAGATATAGAAGCCACAGTAGTACCGGCTGGTATAGTAGTACCCGTTACGGTCATACCGGCAACAATAGCTGTATTGGACGAAGTCAATGTCACATTAGTTGAACTTGCAGTAGTGGCACCAATTATTTGAGTCTTACCATTACCATTATAGGTAACGTTAAATTTACTTCCATTTGCAAAAGATGGTATGGCACCAAGAACTCCCGATATCATAACAACCGTTGCCCCATTTGCCATAGTGATATTATTAACAGCAGAAATAGTGCTAAAAGCCGGAGTAGCTAAATTGATTGTTAATGTACCATTAACTGTAAATGGAGCCGCGATAGTTTTAGCAGCAGCAGCAGAAGAACCACCATCTGACAAAATAAGGTTAGCATAGCTAACTCCTGTAGGTAAACCTGTAACGGTTTGTAAACCACCAGTTCTACTAAATTCTATGGTACTTGTAGTTCCAAGAACTAAGGTTGCTGTAGCATTTAATGGAATACTTCCTCCTGCAACAAAAAGACCAGCTGGCTTAGAAGTTTTGACAGTTCCATTTATAGTAGCAGTAGCCGCTGCATTCACTGAAATAGCTGGATTGTTATTAGAGGTAAAAGACAATGCTGACCCTGACGCTACAGTAAGTGCTGTTTTAACAGTAGGTGTACTTGCTGTATTGGAAACTGACACCTCCCCTGCACCATCGATAAACAATTTGCCATAAGCAGTAGTTGCACCAAAAGAATAACTAGCCGCAACTGCCGGTGCGAAATGCACCTCAGAATTATTGTCTAATGATGTACCAAAAGTAGGCGAAGCCAATACATGTTGCCAAACCACAGAACCATTTGCAGCTGCATCGATTGTTCCTATTATTGGGAACGTATCGGCAACGGTCAAGCTAACTGCAGAACCGTTTCCTACAATTACTTTAGAATTTGAACCTAAGGTCCAAGAAGCATTAGTAGTTGCATTACCATTAGCAATCACGAAATTAGTATAGGTGTCCGTCACGGCGGTTGGATTTGCACCCGTTCCGTCTGAATTTGCACCCCAACTTGTATTTGATGATACCGAACCTGAACCATTATAATAATAAACGGCTTGTACGCTACCTGAAAGAGAAAGAGTAGGCAAAGTATTAGCTCCGGTTGAAGCTATGGTCACCGTTGCGGTTTTAAGACCGCCTGTCAAGTTCGCTTTCAATCGAACATACAGGGTTGTACTAGCAACTGCAGTTCCAGACAAACTAATGCTTGACGCCCCAGCAGTTGCAAAATTATCTGCTGACAACTCAAAATCTGAAGATGTAGTACTTACCACTAAATCATTCGTTAAATTAGAACCTGAAACCAAAAACGATTGCGAAGCAGATGGTCCCGCTCCTGTATAGTTGAATCCGGTCAAGGTTTCTTTTGAAGAAGTGATAGCCGGAGTAGTAGAAACCACTGCAGTTGCAGTAATTTCAGTAGCATAATTGAACGCTTTATCTACTGTATATATTTTATAATAATCAGTAGTGCCAGCTCCGGCAACAGCATCCGTAAAAGAAGTTCCAGTTCCTATATAAACCACCGTTCCGGTTAAGGGAACAACTCCACTAGTTATGGTATTCCCTACGGCATAAATACCGTTTTGATTCGGATCATTATCAGGGTTAGGATTTGACGCATAACGAACCACCATATATCCTCCGCCATCAACATCTGATGATGCTGTCCAACTTACATCAAGGCCGCTTACTGCACCACCGCTTGCCGCAAGAGGTGCATCACCATCGGCTGCCGTACCAGCATACACCACAACGTCATCTACATCAAAACCTCCACTAGTTTGTGAAGCTGAAAGCTTTGTACGAAAAGCAACAACAGAAGATGATAAATCTGTTGCTGATGAGGTAACCACTTGGGTAACTTTAGCCCAAGTAGTAGTAGTATTTTTTCCATTACCCGCATAACTATTACCTACTGTTCCTATACCCACAGGGATACCATTCATTGAAGCAGTAGCATTTCTTGTATAATACTGAACAACATAAGAACCTGATGTTATCGTAGTTGTAGCCGAAGGAGATATAAGCTGCCTACCTATTGCTGTAGTATTAACAGATACAACAGCATATTTACTACCAGTTCTAGGTCCTGTAGTCCCTGAACCCGTATTGCTAATAGCCGCAGTTCCAGATGTTCCATAAGCCCAAGTAGTATTTACCGCAGGAGCGACAGCGGTAAGCGGCAGAGCCGCGACTGTCTGCCCTTCAAATCCTCCATCCATAACTGGATAGGATCCGATAACTTGCTGCCCCCAACTTGAGTTGGCGCAACATAGCATTAAACACAGACTTAAAAAAAGCTGTGTTACTGCTTTTCGAAAAAGTAATTTGTTTTTCATAATAATTGGTTGTTTAAGTTTTTCATAATTTGTTTTTTAAACGGTTAATAAATTAGGTATTTGCTATTTATAAAATAGCTTAGGGTACAAATTTAGATAGGTTTTTCTGATACTACCAGTCAAAAAGTTTCAATATATAGGTCATTTTGTTGCAAATGGAGTTTATGACCGATTCGAAGACCAAGAGCTCAGACCTTGACTGGATTGGGATTAAGCTTTTGCAAACTACAAAAAGCCATAATGGAAACTTTTATTTTGTTTTTTTATTTTTCTAAACGCTATAGTTTAATTTCTCGAAGCGCTTCTTCTTATTTTATTAATACTTTATTGGGCAAAACTAGAAACAAAGATTTAAATCCTTAAGAAAAATTAGGTAAACCCGTTGGGTGTAATTATTTTTTTCAGTTAATTAGTTAGGATTTGTCAACTGTCCCGAAACTTCGGGAGTACGAAGTGTCTTCATTGTATAGTCTTCGACAGACTCACACTGACATCGTAGACTGAATTGATTTCAATTTTAACTTGTAAAATCAATTATTAATCGAATTTAGGGAATTGCACCCAACCGTTTATTTATAGTGTTTTAAGTACCGGTATTTTTTTAATTTCAGATATAAGCTGTCCGTCGGGTGTAAATCCTTCGATTTGAACCTTAATTTCTTTTTGGTTTCCTTTCGGAAACTTCACTTCAAAATTAGGGCTATCTTTCAGTGCAATAGTTGGCGTCCAATTTAAAGTCCCAAAATAATAAAACTCTTTTTGGGTTTCAAAATTAGAGTTCTTGAATTCTATGTTTGTCGTAAAGCCATTGGTTACAATCATTGAAGTATACTTAGTCTTGAAATATTTATTACTACTCCCTCCTTTTTTCAGGAAAACTTTTATGGTGCCAACACCTCTACTAGAATTATCAGAAAGACCTGATTTATCAATATAGATTTCATCGACATCACTGAGTTCGAGATTGAATAAAAAGTTGAAATCCGTTTGTTGAATATCATCTACAAAAACCGATGGCGAACGATCCGAGTTGCTTGAATAGGAGTTTCTAATATAGGCTTCGTTTTCTTCAATGTCTATGCCTGTTCTGTAGCCATTTCTACCTATGAAATCTAAAACATTTCCGTTTTGTCCTTCTTGAATTTTAAATCCTCTGGCATTCATACTCATTTCGGCACTATGGGCGAGGATTGTTTTTTTGGCGTTGTTTGTAATCGCTATTTCTTTTAATTCAATAGTGGAATCTTCGAGTTTAGGTGCGCTAAAAGTAAAATTAGTATTTAGGTTTTTTAGGGCCGGACAAACGGATTTGTCAAATGGTATTGATAAATATAGTGGCGCGATATAGGAAGAAACTCTTGTGGTCATTTTAGTGTATGCCGACACGTTTTTTTCGTCCATCATTTGCAAGATGAACACGGTGGAGTCCCTAGCATAAAAGTTTTCGAACTTAAAATTATTTTGTTCGTCAATCATTGTTTCTTCAAAAACGTTGTCTTTTAATGAAAAAAGAGAAACTTTAAATTTAGAATTTGGCTTAAGTGCCTTTTCTATCTTTCCACTAATGGTTACTCCTTTATCAAAAGTATAATTCATTTTTGGGGGATTCGATTTTATATTGTCCCAAAGGTATTTACTTCTGTTTTGGTTCAACATCAACAACTCTATTTCTTCTTTTCTGGTTTTATTTTCAGGGTCATAGTACGAATAATTATTTATTTCGGGCGTTTCTAGGTAGGCATTGAGATAAAAAGTACCCATGATAGCTCTTTTTTGATCCGCACAGGTATTGTCTGCCGGAAGGATGCTAACGCTCAGATTCGCTTGATTCACTTCTGTTTTTCCGGACAATACTGCGCTATCATTAGCAATAGCTCTGGCTTCGAGAGTGGTGACGGGCTTCATTGTGCCATAATGATACAGCAATCGTTCGGTAATTTCATTTAAGTTTTCATCAATCAGCCGAATGCTATTTACCCCATTTGAGAGGTATTTTTTATCAAAATAAAGTATGTGTTCTTTTTGTTTATCATTAAAAGTTATTTCTTTTAGAATCGCGTTTTTATTTTGATGAATCAGGAGGTTGTATTTTTTATTATGGTATAATTCGGCTCCTTTTTCGTTCGTTCTGATGTTCACTACCAGATTTTTTTCGTTTAAATTATTATAACTAATTACAATGCCTGTTTCCTGCGTACTGGGTAATGGTTTAGAAATCGTTACTTTATCCGATTTTATTTTTAAGGTATAGGTTTCGTTGAGGTCCGGATTGATATAAAAGACCCCATTTCCGGAATGGTTGGTGTGAAAATGTGAAATTTCATTCGATTTAGAATCCACTATAACACCCTCATTTATTTGTATTCCTCTTTGATTGCAATCCGTAATCTTAATCCCAACAGTATTGTCCATGTCATTTAGTATAGCACCACCCTCAGGAAACAGTTTAATTTCGGCCGTTTTCCAGTTGGGTTCGTCTGAATCGAAATTATAGGTCTCCTTTTTATCAATGATTTCGATGGTTTGGAGGAAAGAATCATCTTCTATAAAATTGTGCATCCAATTGGTGAAAAAATGAAAATAATATTTCCCTGCTTTAAATTTGTCATTCAAATGGATTCCACCTGTAAAGTTACCTTTGCTTGCAAAAAGCAATTGTTTTTGAATGATTTGTCTTTGGTCATTATAGACTATTAATTGGATATTCGTAGTGTTTTCGGCTAAAAGGGTGTTGTTTTTACTGGTAATATATCCTTTGAAAGCAATATCTTCAGTATTCACATACTTGTTTTTATTGAATTGAACATGTATCATTTCCCTGTCATATTGAAAATAATTCTCCAGACAATTGGCTATTGCTTTTTGGGAATTGCTATTTTGGGAATTGGATTGGAAAAAAAATAAACTGAAGATTATAATAATGGTTGCTCTCATTTGTAGAAATAGTATTTTTGGGTAAATTCGACATAAAATTAGTAGGAGCGCTGTTAATTATTTTATGCTTGAAAAATGGTAAACGGTGTACGTTTCGTATTTTTCACCAGGCTTAAGTATAAGCGTTGGAAATGATTTTTGATTTGGAGTATTATAGTCTTGGGTTTCTAGGGCAAACGATTCTCTAAAGTGAAATGGTTTCCCCATTTTTCCGACATCGGTACCTTTAAAGAAATTAGAACTAAAAA
>CAMDGJ010000191.1 GCA_945897545.1 Flavobacterium psychrophilum | reverse complement strand
ATTCATTTTTATATCCAATTGTGGTGGCGGTTTCGGCAGTGACGGTTTTTACTACACCGTTTATGATTAAATATTCGCTGCCGTTTTCAGAATATTTAGCCCTTAAATTACCTCGGAAATTAACCAAACGAATCGAACGGTATTCTGCTAGTACACAAGCGATAAAAACAGTCAGTTTATGGCAATCCGTAATTAATGCATTTTTGATTCAAGTCATTGCGCTTGTTGCCATAATTCTTGCTATAATTCTACTTTCCTCACAGTACATTTTGCCTGTTGCAAAGGACTATCATTTAGGAAATGTGCTTGGTGCGTTGATTACGTTAAGTATAATATCGCCATTTTTATGGGCTCTTGCTTTTCGCAGAATTGCTGCTACTGAAGTAGAAGAATTAATGGAAGATCGAAAATCTCGTGGCCCACTGACCATGTTGTTTTTTGTGCGGATCCTATTATCCATTTTCTTTATTGGGTTGCTATTGAAACTTTTTTTGCCTCCAAAAATTACTTTAATTGCCTTACTACTTTCCATAGTACTATATTTACTTTTCCGCAAGAAACTGCACATTCAGTACCATAAAATTGAGAATCATTTTTTAGCTAATTTACACGGAAGAGAAATTGCAAAAGCCAAAAGAAGCCGAAGTGATTTAACACCCTGGGATGGTCATATGGCGGTTTTTGATATTGCTACAGCTTCGAATATTGCCGGGGAATCTTTAAAAAACTTGCAACTTCGAGAGCTCTTGGGCATTAATATTGTATCCATAAAAAGAGATGAGATTACCATTCATATTCCTCAAAGAAACGAACGTATTTTTCCGGGTGACGAAATTTGTGTCATTGGAACCGATAAACAAGTGCAAGAATTTAAAAAATATTTACACCAACACGAAATTGATGTTTCACCAGAAATTATCGAACCTGATATTGTGTTACGCCAAATCGAATTAAAAAATCACACTTTCATAGGAAAAAGTATCAAAGAATCGAAACTCCGCGAAAAAACAAAAGGATTAGTTGTAGGCATCGAAAAAAGAGGAAATCGAACCTTAAACCCAAAATCGGATGTGATTTTAGAAAAAGACGATATCTTGTGGATTGTGGGTGATAAAAAATTATTGGCGGATTTGGTTCATGATTAAAATAGTTTTTACAAAAAAAAAGGCGCAAGAACTGAATCTTGCGCCTTTTGAATTATAAATTATAACATCTGCTTTCGAACAGATTACTGCACACTGCACACTGCAACCTGTCTGCTTATCTCGAATAATTTGGAGCTTCTTTTGTAATCGTCACATTATGCGGATGACTCTCAGTGATTCCGCTGGCAGTAATGCGCACAAAACGTCCTGTTTCCTGTAAGGTTGGAACATCTTTAGCGCCACAATAGCCCATTCCGGCGCGAAGTCCGCCAATAAATTGTTGCATACTTTCTTCCAGTTCTCCTTTGTAAGGCACACGACCCACGATTCCTTCTGGAACTAATTTCTTGACATCGTCTTCTACATCTTGGAAATAACGGTCCTTTGATCCGCCTTCCATAGCTTCTACAGAACCCATTCCTCTATAAGATTTGAATTTTCTTCCTTCGAAAATAATGGTCTCGCCAGGAGATTCCATCGTTCCAGCCAAAAGTGACCCTAGCATTACACAATCAGCGCCAGCAGCAATTGCTTTCGGGATATCTCCTGTGTACCGAATTCCACCATCGGCAATAACTGGAACTCCAGTTCCCTTTAAAGCTGCGGCAACTTCAAGTACAGCAGAGAACTGCGGAAAACCAACACCAGCAATAACTCGTGTCGTGCAGATAGAACCTGGACCAATCCCTACTTTCACTCCATCTGCACCATTTTCTACAAGATACAACGCGGCTTCTGGTGTGGCAATATTTCCAACGACAACATCCAGCTTAGGAAACTTTGCCTTTACCGCTTTCAATACCTCAGCAACTCCCTTTGTATGGCCGTGAGCGGTATCAATAACAACAGCGTCAACTCCAGCGCTGACTAAAGCAGTAGCTCTCTCGACTGCATCAGCTGTAACTCCTATTGCTGCGGCCACTCTTAAACGTCCAAATTTATCTTTATTGGCGTTTGGTTTTTGAGTCAATTTAGTAATATCTCTAAAGGTGATCAAACCAACTAATTCGTTTTTAGCATTTATTACCGGAAGTTTTTCAATTTTGTATCCTTGGAGAACTACCTCGGCTTGACCAAGAGAAGTTCCTTCGGCCACAGTAACCAAGTTTTCACTTGTCATTACTTCGATAATGGGTCTGGAATTATTTTTTTCGAAACGTAAATCACGATTGGTGACAATTCCTTTAAGAACCCTGTTTTCGTCCACAATAGGAATGCCGCCAATCCCGTATTCTTTCATTGCTTTTTTGGCGTCAGCAACGATAGAATTTAAGGGTAAAGTTACTGGATCGATAATCATACCGGATTCGGCACGTTTTACTTTTCGAACCTTGGCAGCTTGTTGCTCGATAGTCATATTCTTGTGCAAAACGCCAATTCCACCTTCTTGTGCCATTGCAATTGCCATCGCGCTTTCAGTAACAGTATCCATAGCTGCAGATACAATAGGAACATTCAGTGTTATATTTCTGGAGAATTTTGATTTGATACTCACTTCGCGTGGAAGTACGTTGGAAAAATTGGGTACTAATAATACATCATCGTAAGTTAATCCTTCGCCAATAATCTTTGAGTTGTGTGCTATCATTGCAATTTGAAGTTGTAGTTAAATTGCGAGCAAATATAGACAATCTTAAGCAAAACAACATCATAATTAAGTTATAAATGATTAAATTGCAGTGTAAAGACCGTATTTAAATTTTAAAATTTATTTATTTATAATAGCTACAAAAAATTCAGAAAACTTCCAATGGCACAATCAAACCATTCATTACAAGGACTTTCTAAAGAAGAAGTTATTCAATCCCGAAAAGAAAACGGTACCAATTCCTTAGAGCATCAAGACAAAAACCATTTTCTTGCTTCTTTGATTGAAATGTTTAAAGAACCTATGTTTTTGCTGCTATTATTAGCTACCAGCATTTATTTCATTACCAGAGAATATAGCAACGGAATATTTATGCTGGCAGCAATTGTATTAGTTTCTGCTATTTCGCTCTTTCAAGAATCGAAAAGTCGAAATGCTATTGAAGAACTAAAAAAATTATCGCAACCCAAAAGTAAAGTCATCCGAAACGGGGAAATCATCAAAATTCCAAGTGAAGAAATTGTTTTGGGTGATTTAATTCAAACTGAAGAAGGTACTTTCATTCCAGCCGATGGTATGATCCTTCAATCCAATGATTTTTCGGTAAATGAATCTATTTTAACTGGGGAATCGCTTTCGGTTTTTAAAAATGAAAAATCCGAAAACAATCTGGTTTTTCAAGGAACAATAGCCGCAAGTGGTTTGGCTATTTGTAAAGTTACCGCCATTGGCAACCAAACGCAACTGGGAAAAATTGGAAAAAGTATCGAATCCATCGTCGAAGAAAAAACACCTTTGCAATTACAAATTAGGAATTTTGTTAAGAAATTATCGCTCATTGGTTTGATTGTTTTTGGAATAGTTTGGGCTGTTAATTTTTATAATTCTGGATTAATATTAAACAGTTTACTCAAAGCGCTTACTTTGGCAATGAGTATAATTCCAGAAGAAATTCCAGTGGCTTTCACCACATTTATGGCTTTGGGCGCTTGGCGATTAATAAAAATGGGGATAATTGTGAAGCACACTAAAACTGTTGAAACCCTTGGCAGCGCCACCGTAATTTGCACGGATAAAACAGGAACTATTACTGAAAACAAAATGAGTTTGGCCCAATGGTACACACTTTCAAACAATACAATCAATGGCAATGGTAATGACAATAGCAATTTCAAAGAAAAATTAAGTACCGAAGAACAGGAACTGCTCGCCATTTCTATGTGGGCCAGCGAACCCATTCCGTTTGATGGTATGGAAATCGCGCTTCACGAAGCGTATTCGAAATTGGATATTGATGACGAACGACCTCGTTTTAAATTAATTCACGAATATCCATTGGATGGAAAACCACCAATGATGACTCACATTTTTGAAAACCAAAAAGGAACTAGGATTATTGCTGCCAAAGGAGCACCTGAAGCCATTATTGCGTGTTCTAAACTTTCTAAAGATGAGGTTCAAAAAATCAATAATGCTATTGAATCGATGTCGGAGGAAGGTTTTCGAGTTTTAGGAGTTGGTGTTTCTGAATTTGCGGGGAAAACATTTCCAAAAACACAGCAGGAATTTGCTTTTAAATTTTTAGGTGTAGTCGCCTTTTATGACCCTCCAAAAGAAAACATAAAAAAAGTATTCGATACTTTTTATAATGCTGGAATTCAGGTAAAAATAGTTACGGGTGACAACGCTACAACCACTTCAACAATTGCTAGACAAATTGGTTTTAATCATCCTGAAAACACGCTAAATGGTGATGAATTGATGAAAATGGATGATGCTACCTTGAAGAAAAAAGTGATGGAAACCACCATTTTTACCCGAATGTTTCCCGAAGCCAAACTCAAAATTATTGAGGCTTTGAAAGCCAATAACCAAATTGTGGCAATGACCGGCGATGGTGTAAATGATGGTCCTGCTTTGAAATCGGCACACATTGGGATTGCGATGGGTAAAAAGGGAACCGAAATTGCCAAACAAGCGGCAAACCTCATCCTGATTGAAGATGATTTAGCTAAAATGACCGATGCTATTGCAATGGGAAGAAAAATCTACATCAATCTAAAAAAAGCCATCCAATACATTATTTCCATTCACATTCCAATCGTATTGATTGTATTTATTCCATTGGTTTTAGGATGGATTTATCCTAATATTTTTTCTCCTGTTCACATCATTTTTCTAGAGATAATTATGGGTCCAACCTGTTCTATAATTTATGAAAACGAACCTATGGAATCCAATCTAATGCTACAGAAACCACGACCGTTAACAAATACTTTTTTCAATCTGAAAGAAATAACAATCAGCATTGTTCAAGGACTGGTAATTACGTTGGGACTTTTATTTGTCTATCAATATTGCATTAGGGAAAACTGCACGGAAAGCGTTACTAGAACTATCGTTTTCCTGACTTTAATTACTTCGAATATTTTCTTGACATTGGCCAATCGTTCTTTCTATTATTCCATATTCACAACTATTAGATACAAAAACAATTTGGTTTTAATGATAATAGGAATAACTGTCCTGATAACTTGTTTACTGTTGTTTGTTCCCCTGTTCTTTCATTTTTTTATGTTCGAAACCGTATCGACTGTACAAATAGGAATGAGTATTTTGGTGGGATTTGTTTCGGTAATGTGGATAGAAATTATAAAGGCAGTCAAGAGAATACGTCAAGAATAAATCTTAATTTAATCTGGCGTGTTTTTATCTGGAAAAATAATGTTGAGCCCCAATTGGAAGGACAAACTATTGGCTTTGGAAATATCCCGATATTCCAAAAGATTGTCGGCAAGGACATAAAAATTGACTTTACCCATGGTCGTTGACAATCCTAAACCTATATTTTTAGACGAAAAGG
>CAMDGJ010000190.1 GCA_945897545.1 Flavobacterium psychrophilum | reverse complement strand
TTCGACAATTTATTATGGACCCATAATGACGACCACGACACCCACATTTACGGTTTAGATTCAATTGGAAAAATTAAAAAGAAAATCAAACTCGAAAATGTAGT
Source organism: Flavobacterium psychrophilum (assembly GCA_945897545.1). GTDB lineage: Bacteria > Bacteroidota > Bacteroidia > Flavobacteriales > Flavobacteriaceae > Flavobacterium > Flavobacterium psychrophilum_L. The sequence goes on along the minus strand of CAMDGJ010000190.1, from coordinate 5,500 downwards.
TAATACCGATTGGGAAGAAATTTCGCAAGACAGCAGTTACCTTTATATTGGCGATTTTGGAAATAATTATAAAGGCAATCGAACCGATTTGCATATTCTAAGAATTGAAAAAAAATCCTTTTTATTGAACAAACCTGTTATAGACACCATTTCATTTTCGTATTCCAATCAAACGGAATTTAGTAAGCAAAAACCAAATTCGACCGATTTTGACTGTGAAGCATTTATAGTTTCTAAAGACAGTATTTATTTGTTTACAAAACAATGGAGTCAAAATAAAACTGGGGTATATACTTTACCTAAAACTCCAGGAAATTATACTGCTCATTCAAAACAAACTTTAAATGTTGAAGGATTGATTACAGGCGCAACAATGACGTCTAAAGACGAAATTGTGCTTTGTGGCTACACCAAAAATTTTCAAACTTTTTTATACTTAGTTTACGATTTAAAAAATTTCGATTTTGCTACTGCGAATCAACGTAGAATTAATTTTTCATTGACTTACCATCAAATAGAAGGAATTACTACTCGCAACGGTAAGCAATTTTTTATTACCAATGAATCGTTTATAAAAAAACCAATTATTAATAATCCGCAACAAATTCACACTTTTGATTTGAGTTCTTATCTAAAACTCTAATTTTAAATCAGCAGTAATTACAAAACAAACAATTCGTAATTACTGTTATAATAGCGTACTTTTGCAAAATGTTATGTTTTAAAAGGAACTCTAACTCATAACCCATAACTTATAACTCTTAACTTATAACTCTTAACTCCTACTTTAGAAAGTGAATTACTTATCAGTCGAAAATATATCAAAATCTTTTGGAGAGCGCGTTCTTTTTAAAGACATTTCTTTTGGAATCAACAAAGACCAAAAAATAGCCTTCATAGCCAAAAACGGTTCCGGAAAAACCACCATAATGAACATCATTAATGGTTTTGACGAACCAGATACTGGGCAAGTAGTAATCCGAAAAAGTATCCGAATGGCTTTCTTGTCGCAAGACAATAAATTGCAAGACGAATTGACGATAGAAGAAAGCATTTTTGCTTCGGATAACGAGAGTTTAAAGGTGATTGAAGCGTATGAAAAAGCATTGGAAAACCCCGAAGACGAAGAAGCCTATCAAAAAGCTTTTGACGGAATGGACCAACACAATGCTTGGGATTTTGAAACCCAATACAAGCAAATTTTGTTTAAATTGAAGTTGGAAGATTTCAAACTCAAAGTGAAAAATCTTTCTGGTGGACAGAAAAAAAGGCTGTCTCTAGCCATAATTTTAATTAATCGTCCCGACTTACTAATTCTAGATGAGCCAACGAATCACCTGGATTTAGAAATGATCGAATGGCTCGAAAGTTATTTTTCCAAAGAAAACATTACGCTGTTTATGGTAACGCACGACCGTTTCTTTTTGGAACGTGTGTGCAACGAAATCATCGAACTCGACAACGGAAAAATTTACCAATACAAAGGAAACTATTCCTATTATTTAGAGAAAAAAGAAGAACGAATCGCTTCCGAAAATTCGAGTGTAGACAAAGCCCAAAACCTATTCGTAAAAGAATTAGAATGGATGCGTCGCCAGCCTAAAGCGCGAACGACAAAATCGAAATCGCGTCAGGATGATTTTTACGATATTAAAGAAAAAGCACAAAGTCGCCGTCGAGAAAACAAGGTCGAATTGGAGATTAATATGGAACGAATGGGAAGCAAGATTATCGAACTTCACAAAATTTCTAAGAAATTCAAGGATCACGTGATTTTGGATAATTTCAGTTTCGATTTTCAACGGGGCGAACGCATTGGAATCATTGGAAAAAACGGAACTGGAAAATCAACTTTCTTGAATTTATTAACGGGAACTTTGCCTTTAGATTCTGGAAAAGTGGTCGTAGGCGAAACCATCAAAATTGGCTATTACACCCAAAGCGGAATCAACCCAAAACCGGGCCAACGCGTGATTGATGTTATCAAAGAATACGGAGAATTTATTCCGTTGACCAAAGGAAGATTGATTTCAGCTTCGCAATTGCTGGAACGTTTTCTTTTTGACTCCAAAAAACAATACGATTACGTCGAAAAACTGAGTGGTGGCGAGTTGAAAAGACTGTATTTGTGTACGGTTTTAATCCAAAACCCGAACTTCCTGATTCTGGATGAGCCTACCAATGATTTGGATATCGTCACTTTAAATGTCTTAGAAAGTTTCCTTTTGGATTATCCAGGCTGTTTGCTTGTGGTTTCGCATGACCGTTATTTTATGGACAAAATCGTGGATCAATTGTTTGTATTTAGAGGTCAAGGCGAGATTGAAACGTTCCCAGGAAACTACTCTGATTTCAGAGCCTATGAAGACAGTGCCGATGTTGCCCAAAAAGAGGAAAACAAATCCGATAAGAAAGATTGGAAACAAAACAATCCTACAGGAAACCTGACCTTCAACGAGCAAAAAGAATACCAGAAAATCGAACGAGAAATCAAAGACTTTGAAAACGAAAAACTCAAAATAGAGAAACTTTTCTCGGAAGGAACAATTGCCGATGCTGATATTGCTGCCAAAGCTAAAGAACTCGAAAACATCAACAATAAAATTGAAGATCGTGAAGAACGCTGGTTTGAATTGAGTGCGAAGATAGAGGCATAGCCCTTCCTATTTGTCATTTCGAAGAAGGAGACTCGAGCGATAGCGAACAGGCGAAGCAAATCTCATATCGAGAGCAACTAATGAGATTTCTCCCGCTGGTCGAAATGACAAGATTAACCCCAACCATTTATAGCAATGCTATAAATGGTTGGGGTTGCTTTTTTTAATAAAAACCTATTTATGATTTATAAGAAAAAAAATTATATATTTGAAATGTAATCCGCTACTAGACAGCGAATTTAATCAAAAAATTGGATTGCTTGTCGTTAGTTTGTAGCGTGTTTATATACAATGTGCTGTATGTTTTACCGAACACATAGCATAAATCGTTCAACAATTAAATTATGAAATTATGAAAAAACTAATTTTTATTTTGGCAATGTTTGTTACAATAGTTGCAACTGCACAAAATCCATTTCAGCCGAAAAAAGAAACTGTTGATGCTTTACAAAAAATTTCCTTCTTAACGGGCAGTTGGCAAGGTACAGGTTGGATTCAAATGGGAATAGAGAAGCATTCGTTTAATCAAACCGAGAATATTATTTCAAAAGTCAATGGTACAATAATTCAAATTGACGGATTAGGTACAGACGAAAAAAATTCAGACTTGATAATCCATCAAGCATTTGCAATTATTTCGTACGACATTGCGAATGGTAAATATCTGATGAAAGCATTCAAAGGTGACGGAGGTCAAATTGATGCTGATGCAAAATTAATTGATGACCACACTTTTCAGTGGGGATTCTCAACCGTGATGACTGGACAAATAAAATATACAATATCGGTTTTGAATAATAAGTGGATAGAGACTGGAGAAATAAGTAGGGATGGTGGCAAGACTTGGATGAAATACTTTGAAATGACACTTACAAAGCAATAAAACTGCCAGCAACTAGCGCTCGTTTATCCACGTTCTCTGGTGCTCGTCTACGACGATAACCTACTTAAATTTTAAAACTAATCGTAGCGTGTGCAACGCGGTTAAGTAAAACAGAAGTGATTAGGTTTACTTCTGTTTTTTTATTTTTTATAGTTTTCAAAAAATCTATACATTTGAATGAAAAGCAATGTTGGAAAAATACAAAGTTATCGATAGTACAGTAACTACCTTCATTACTATAACTGTTGTAGAGTGGTTTGACCTGCAGGCAGGCAGGCAGGCAGGTTTGCTTGTACGACCTATTTACTGTTTTATCCCCACTGCCGCACGAAATGACACGAGCGTAGCGACTGACAAAGTAAATTCGACAAAGTCAATCCTTTCGTGTAAAATATCATTAAATAAAAAGTATGCAATTGTTGATGAACACAACAAATGCTGGTGTACTTGAAGCTTTTTTTTAATATCCTGCACCAGGATGCTGCACGAGCATTTGAGTTGGCTAAGGAAAAAGGAGTTGGCATCATTGCTAAAATCCCTCTCGATTCAGGCTGGTTGTTGGGAAAGTACAATGCTGAAAGCACTTTTCAAGATATCTGAATGAAGTGCAGCCGCTAAATCTTCCGTGGTAATCTGCACAAAGAATGGGAAGTACATTTATTCCGAATGAATAACAAAAAAAAGAAGCTTTAAAAAGCCCCTTCGTATTTAATATCGTTTACAATTATTACTGCTCCGCTAAAACTTCAGCATCGAATTCCATAGCATCTTCCATTTCAACTGTACCATTTTCAGATTTGGACGCTTTGAGTGCATTGAACTTTTCCATTTGCTCCAATTCTCCTTCTTCACCAGAAAAATATGGGAAAACATCCATAATGGGAGATTCTGAAACGGCAGGAATAGTGTAATCACCCATCGTACCTTTCATCACTTCAATGGTATTTTCAAAAGCTTCTTTTACATCATTGGCTTGAACTAAAACATACATATTTGTCTTGCGCTCTTTGCCACTTTCTTCGTCATATGCTAATAAAGAAACTCTGGATTTAAACCAGCGATCGGCATTTTCAAAAGGATGAATTTCGGCATAATTGGCCACTTTTATATTCGTGATTTTAAATTCTTCACTGATATAAGCTTTCATTTCCTCATTGATTCTGGATTCCGCTTCGGTATAGGATAAAGCATCTACCAAATAAGGTTCTGTTGTGACTTTTTGCGCTCCAATATCATCTGTTTTTCTATATTTCACTTTGCATTCGTACCACATTCCGCTCATAATTTTTTTTTAAGGACACCAAAGGTAGAAGAAATATTTTAGATTTTAGATTTTAGAATTTAGAATTTAAGTAATGGCTAAAATTTAATGTCGTATTTTACTCCAAAATTATTCAGCACAAAATTTAATTGTTCTTTGAGATTTTCAAAGCTTTTATAAGCATCGAAACCCAACCATTGATATTTAATTCTTCGCCATAGAATTTCTATAAGATTTAACTCTGGAGAATACGGTGGCAAAAAGTAAATCAAAACATCCTTTTCTTTCCATTGTTCTATTTTAGCCATAAATTTCTTTGATTTATGGATTGGTGAATTGTCAAGAATCACAACCGTTTTTTTAATGGTTTGTTCCACAAAACGATTCATAAAACAGATGATTCTATCTGAATTAAAGGTTGTTTCAAGTATTTCAAAATAAAGCTTTTTTTTACGTGTCATTAATCCAACTACATTTAGATATTTGCCTTTAGAAGCGGGTAACAATACTGGATTCTCCTTTGTTTGCCACGCATAAGGCACATTGGGGTTGAGTCCAAAATGACTTTGGTCTCCAAAATATAAATCAATATATCCGCTATCTTCCAAACTCTTTAATGTTTCTATTTGCTTTTGTTTAAATCGAAATTGTTCTTCGTTTCGTTTGCCTTTTAAGGAGAGTCTAGCTCTTTTCCAACTA
>CAMDGJ010000189.1 GCA_945897545.1 Flavobacterium psychrophilum | reverse complement strand
TTGACCTTGGTGATGGTTCCGGTAATGTTCTACTTGGTTAAAAGAACAAAATACTGGTTGCGAGACAGAAGAGAAACTCGAGCAACAGTATAATAATTTTTCAACTTTACATTAAAACCACCTGAAATTTGATTTTTGGGTGGTTTTTTGTTTTTTGTAGGAAGGGAATGGTTCCATTACAAATGGACAATTATAATTATTATTCTTAATAAGGAATTTGACATTTTTAGATCAAAAATGAAAAACTCATAATGCGTAACACGACCTTTGTCCACATACTGTAGAATCTCGCTGAACTTCTAACAAATCTGTAAATTCAGGCGAGTTTTCGAAAGTCGCTATGATTTCAGTACCAATTAACTTATTGATTTACAAGATAATAAATTTTATTTTTAGCCTTAGCTATAGAAACCATCTGAAATATAATTTTGGGTAGTTTAAAATTTCATTACAAGAATTGTTTGCCTTAGCATCAGGATAAACCTACTATAGAATTAATAAATTTTCATGCAAATTGCGTCAATAAAAATCAGTTCTTTTCCGTAACAATAAAAATTTAAAACAAATTAGATTATGAAATGAGCATAACTTATAAATAGTCAAACACACCAATGCTGATATGCGACCCGAGCGCAAGCGAGCAGGCGAAGCAATTACACCTGCCTGTCGGCAGACAGGTTTGACCGATAAAAAACAATAAATATAAACATATGAAAGTAAATGCACACGCGGCTTTTGAGCCAAAAGGCAAATTAGAATCTTTTTCTTATGAATTAGGCGAACTAGGTTCAGAAGAAGTAGATATCAAAGTATCGTATTGTGGGATTTGTCATTCTGATTTAAGTATGATAAACAATGACTGGGGAATGACGCAATATCCTATCGTTCCGGGTCACGAAATAATTGGCGAAGTTGTGGCAGCCGGAAATGCAGTGAAAAATATAGAAGTTGGTGATAAAGTATGACTAGGATGGCTATCAGCCTCTTGTATGAGCTGTCACGAATGTATGAGCGGATCTCATCATCTTTGTGCAAACGCTGAATCTACGATTGTAGGGAGACATGGTGGTTTTGCAGATTATGTTCGTGGACACTGGTCTTGGTCAATTCCGCTTCCAGATGCTATAGATATGAGTAAAGCAGGACCACTATTGTGTGGTGGAATTACTGTTTTTAATCCTATTATTTTAGCAAATGTAAAACCTACAGATACCGTTGGGGTAATAGGCATCGGAGGTTTAGGACATATGGCTCTTAAATTTTTAAAACATTGGGGTTGTGAAGTTATTGCCTTCAGTTCGAATCCAAATAAAAAAGAAGAGATTTTAAAAATGGGAGCTACACAAGTAATCGATTCAACATCAACTGAAGAATTAGAAAGTATTAAAGGAAAATTAAATTTCATTTTAAATACTACTAATGTAGCCTTAAATTGGGATTCCTACCTTTCGTGTTTGGCACCCAAAGGAAAATTACATACCGTGGGTGCCGTACTTGAACCTATGGCAATTCCGGCTTTTAGTTTAATAATGGGCGAAAAATCAGTGGGCGGAAGTCCCTTAGGAAGTCCAGCATTGACTCAAACTATGCTTGATTTTTGTGTAAGACACGATATTTATCCTACGGTTGAAGAATTCCCTATGGCAAAAGCAAATGACGCCATAAAACATCTAGAGGAAGGCAAAGCCCGATTTAGAATTGTTTTGAAAAATTAATATCTCTGTATTTATTTAGAGTATGGATTTTAAAAAAAAATTAACACAAAGAATTTTTTTCAATCCTTAGTTTTCTGAAAGAAATATAAATAATCAAAATCGGCAGTTACAAAAATTTGTAACTGCCGATTTTTTTATAGACGCTACAAGTATCGATTCAATACACAGAATGAGTTGTTTATTGTCTAAATCATTACTCAAATTTCTGTCAAAAATAGCGACTTTCACTAGTATAAAAGTAAAAATATTTTTTTTATAAAAAAATATTTAATTCATATTTTAACGATTTACTCCTAAATAATTCCTTAATTCAATAATTTGTCTAACTCTTCTTTCAATTTTGGATTAGACGGTCTTGCAGCATCCGATTTTACAATTTTACCGTTAGGATCTATTAAAATGAATCTTGGAATACCATTAATTCCATAACTTTTAATGAAATCTGAATTCCAATCTCTGTCGGCAAACAGTTGAACACCGCTTAAACCTTTATCGGTCACAAAATTTTTCCATTTATCGTGATCTTTGGCAACATCAATAGAAATGCTTACAAATTCAATGTTTTTACCGTGATATTTTTCTTCTATAGCTTTCAATGATGGGATTTCCGCACGACAGGGGCCGCACCAAGTCGCCCAAACATCGACATACACATATTTCCCTTTTAAATCCGCGAGCTTTGTTTTCCCGCCTTTGTGATTTTCATAATCGAAAGAGGGAGACATGGTGTTGTTGAGTTTACTTTTAGATAAATTTGCTTCATAATTTTTTTTCAAATATTCCATCCGCATTTCATTGTCTTTTTTTATAAAAATGACAAAAGCAGGATCTAAGTTCTGGTTTGATAACAACTTTAAGTCCGCAACTTCTTTTTCTTCCATCGCTATTTTAAAATCAGCCTCTTTCAACATGGAGACTTCATCTGATACATATTTTTCAAACAAAAGTGTTCGCTTCACCAAAACATTGTTTTCGGCTTCTCCTTTTCCTTTGTAAACAATAGATTCATCAAATTCTTTAGCATCCATTTTCATATCTAAATTGTATCCATTTTTAAGATACAATTCAGTCGATTCATTGCCGTCATTCATATAATAATTTCCGTCTACCACCTTTAATGTGTCTTTAAACATTCCATTAGAGTTGATTATAATCTTTTTCGAAAATTTATAATTGTTCTTGATATAAATAATATCCGCATTTCTATTCGCTATTTCCGCCTGAAAAGTCACATAGCTTTTATTTTGAGCATTTGTATTCCAAAAACCACTAAACGCAATTACAATTAAAATTAATTTTTTCATAAAACAAGAATTTAAGTTTGAGTTGATCAAATCTAATTTATTATTTTGAATCATAATAGCAAATTAACACTATTTTAAAGTATTATTTCTAATGAAGTTCCGCGTTATAAGGATAAAGTTGTTTTTTGTTTTTACTTTTGCACCAAAGACCAAAAAGAGAACTCAAGAAGTAATTTAAAAATAAAACAATGTACAGAAGTCATAACTGTGGGGAATTGAACGCCTCACATATCAATACCGAAGTTACGCTTGCGGGCTGGGTTCAAAAATCAAGAGATAAAGGATTTATGAATTGGGTCGATTTGCGCGACCGCTACGGAGTTACCCAATTAATTTTCGACGAAAGTCGTTCGCAAAAGGAAGTTTTTGAATTGGCAAAAACTCTTGGACGTGAATTTGTAATTCAAGCCAAAGGAACTGTTATCGAGCGCGAAGCCAAAAACGCAAATATGGCAACAGGCGATATCGAAATCCTAGTTACTGAACTTAAAATATTAAATGCTTCAATAACTCCGCCTTTTACCATAGAAGATGAAACAGATGGTGGTGAAGACATCAGGATGAAATACCGTTACCTGGATATTCGTAGAAATCCCGTAAAAAACAACTTGCTTTTTCGTCATAAAGTGGCAATGGAAGTTCGTAAATACCTTTCGGATCTCGACTTTTGCGAAGTAGAAACTCCTTATTTAATCAAGTCAACTCCCGAAGGCGCAAGAGATTTTGTAGTGCCTTCTCGAATGAACGAAGGACAATTTTATGCCTTGCCACAATCCCCACAAACTTTCAAACAATTGTTGATGGTGGGAGGAATGGATAAGTATTTCCAAATTGTGAAATGTTTTCGTGACGAAGATTTGCGTGCAGATCGTCAACCTGAATTTACACAAATCGATTGCGAAATGGCATTTGTGGAACAAGAAGATATCCTGAATGTTTTCGAAGGATTGACACGTCATTTACTAAAAGAAATAAAAGGAATCGATGTTGAAAAATTTCCGAGAATTACCTACGATTACGCAATGAAAACCTATGGAAATGACAAGCCAGACATCCGTTTCGGAATGGAGTTTGGCGAATTAAACGAATTTACACAACACAAAGAGTTTTCGGTTTTCAACTCGGCAGAATTAGTTGTGGGAATTGCAGTTCCTGGTGCGAGCGAATATACGCGTAAAGAAATTGACGGCTTGATTGATTGGATGAAACGTCCACAAGTAGGCGCCAGCGGAATGGTTTACGTAAAATGTAACGCAGATGGAACTTATAAATCATCGGTTGATAAATTCTACGATCAGGAAGATTTAGTAAATTGGGCAAAAACAACTGGCGCAAAAGCTGGCGATATGATTTTTATACTTTCTGGCCAAGCTGACAAAACCAGAACACAATTGAGCGCACTTCGAATGGAAGTCGCAAATCGTTTAGGATTAAGAAACCCAGCAGAATTCGCACCGCTTTGGGTTGTTGATTTTCCATTGTTGGAATTTGATGAAGCAACGGGCCGTTACCATGCAATGCACCATCCGTTTACTTCCCCAAAACCTGAGGATATGCACTTATTAGAAACTAATCCGAAAGCGGTCCGCGCGAATGCTTATGATATGGTTCTCAACGGAAACGAAATAGGAGGAGGATCTATTCGTATTCACGATAAAGCCACCCAACAATTAATGTTTAAATATCTAGGTTTTACTCCTGAACAAGCCGAAGATCAGTTTGGATTTTTGATGAATGCATTTCAATATGGAGCACCACCACACGGCGGTTTAGCATTTGGATTAGATCGATTAGTTTCCATTCTCGGCGGGCAAGAAACCATTCGTGATTTTATAGCTTTTCCAAAGAATAATTCAGGAAGAGATGTAATGATTGATGCTCCATCTGTCATTGATGAAAAACAATTGAATGAATTGCATATAAAATTAAACTTAATGTAGTTCATCGGTTAAATTTGTCGTAAATCGTTGAAAATCAAATATTTTAATAAAATATAAATATTATGATCTTTCGTATTATATTAAATATTACATTTGCCACATTATAAATTATTATTACTATTACAATGCGTACAGGTACAGTTAAATTTTTCAATGAATCAAAAGGTTACGGATTCATTACAGACGAAGAAACAGGAAAAGACATCTTTGTTCATGCATCAGGAATCAACGCGGAAGAACTTCGCGAAGGTGACAGAGTTAGCTACGAAGAAGAAGAAGGAAGAAAAGGAAAAGTAGCTGCGAAAGTAGCAGTTATCTAAGCAAAGAACTTTTTTTGCCTACGAATGTTTAGAGCGTCCCGATAAATCGGGACGCTTTTTTGTATTAATACCAACAGAAATATGACAAACTAGAATAAACAAATTATAATTATTAGTTAATTGTAATTTTCTATTAACTAATTTTTGGTTTTAACTTGTGTTTTCAAGACTTGACACCTATCTTTGCTCCGATATTTAAAATTAAATTAAAATCATTATGCAATCAAGTCAATTAGATTATTTTCCAATTTTGATGCAAGCGCTTTTAGCGATTGGATTTGTTGTTGGAATGATCGTAATTTCAGGGAAATTAGGCCCTAAACGATCCTCCGTGATTA
>CAMDGJ010000188.1 GCA_945897545.1 Flavobacterium psychrophilum | reverse complement strand
GAATCATTATCACTTAAGGATCCTCCAAAACTTAAACTTGAAAGTAATATAAGTACAATTAATACTGCGGACAATGTCCAAGTGCTTTTGTCTAAAAAGTCAGTTGTTTTTTGAACTCCACCTATCTGAGTTGAACCACCCAGTGTTGAAGATAATCCACCGCCTTTAGGGTTTTGAACCATAATTACTACAATCAATAGAAAGCAAACTATTGTTATTAAAACTAAAAAAATTGAAAAAGTGCTCATTGTTTATTTATTATTTTGTTGTAAAATCTTAATATCCGAAATACGGTCTGCAAAGAAACTACTTTTTTCTGGATATTTCAAAATTAATATCTCATAAGCTTGAATTGCACGTTGATATTTTTTTTGTTCTAAATATACTCTTGCCAAAGTTTCGGTCATTAAATAGGAATTGTTCGTTTGATTGGCTTCGAAATTGGTAGTTGATTCTGTTCCTTGTTTTAGTGGAGGAATTTTTGGACTAGCTTCAATAAATTTATCTATCAATTCTAATTTTTTCTTTTTGTCTTCATCCAATACATTAGCATTAGAATTGCTTACAATTTCTTTTTCTCGGACTATAGGTTGTATTCTGGATATTTGAAGCCATTCTTGAAAGGAATGTTTTTCATTTATGGAAAAATCCAAAGGTTTTCCTATTTCTAAGTTTTCTTCCGCTGTCATTGCGAGAGTAGACCTGTCAGCCGCGGCGGAAGCAATCTCTTTTTCATCAATAGCTATTGTAGCTTCTTTTATTGATGTAATTATGGATTGTTCTAAGGTATTTATTTTTGGCTCAAGCTGTAACTCGGGCGTAATTTCTTCGTAATCAACCACGCTTATGTCAAGAAGTTCCATTACTTTTTTGTCGTACAATCCTTTTTGTATGGCGACAAAAGTATCTGAAGTGATGAAATCAAATAAAACAGTTCTATCGGTTGTATGTGATGCCGTAACTTTCAATGCATAATTATACCTGAAACTGTTTTGATTAAACAATCCTTTTAAACGTAATGCTCTCGCGCTTTGAAAATATGGAAAATCATCAAGAACTTTTCCTAATGCATCCGTTTGCTTTTCGTTGATAGCATCTGGTTTGTTAATTAAATAAGTATAATCAGTTACGTTCATTTTAGATTTCAGATTTGCTTCGCCAGTTCGCTGACGCTCGGGTTAGATTTCAGATTTCAGATTTCAGCTGCTAACTAAAAACTGCTATCTGCCAACTGGATTTACCATTTTGCTAATGACTCATTAAAAATATCTTGTGTGATTCTATCTAAAATCTCTTTTATTGCAGCATCCTTAGTGTTCCCAGTAAGTTGTTGTCGAGCGTCATAATCGTAGAAGAAGTCAAATTGCTTTTCAAAATTATCAGTTTCTTTATTTTTATTGGTAAACCGCACATTTATTCGGATTGTCAATCTATTTTGAGAAGATTGTTGGTCTGCGGTGGCAGTCATTGGACTTATTCTGTAATCTGTTATTTCTCCTTCATAGGATAAATCGGCGCTGTTTTTTACCAAATTCAAGTTGGTTTGATTTTGGATAAGATCCTGTAATGCCAAGGTAAATGTACGGTCAAGCCCTGGTTCGATTAGTTCTGCATTATTTGGAAAGTAAATTACTTGAAAATTTTTTGCATCGATTTTACCGGTTCCAGTAAAATTGTAAACAGAACAACTACTGAATGTCAAAAGAAAGGTAACTGCAATACTATAACTTAGTTGTCTCATTTTATATTTAAAAAGGTCAAAGATATTCAATTTTTAAAGATCAAATTGTTTTATTTTTCGATAGAGAGTTCTTTCTGAAATTCCCAATTCATCGGCAGCAGCTTTTCTTTTTCCTCTGTTTTTTTCCAATGATTTTTTTATCATTTCAATTTCTCTTTGTTCTAATTTTAGAATCTCTTCCTCTTCAACGGTTTCTGTAAATTGGTAATTATCATCTTGTTCTTGATAACTTTTCTCACTAGTTGTTGCTGCAATTAAGCCAGTTCTTGGTTCGTCTTCTGCTTCTTCTTCAAAATCTATTTCGCTGTCATCTTCGTTTTGGCCATATATTTTATTGATCAGATGCGAATTAGTTTCCTGAACTTTAGTGACGCCGTTTTGCATCAATTCCATTGTCAATTTCTTTAGATCATTCAAATCACTTTTCATATCAAAAAGCACTTTGTATAGAATTTCTCTTTCAGTACTAAAATCGTTTTTGCTCTTTTTGTCTTTTATTACTGAAGGTAAATTACTCGCTTCAGAAGGTAAATAAGATTGCAAAGTCGAAGCATCGATGTCGCGATTCGTTTCTAAAACTGAGATTTGTTCGGCTACGTTTCGTAATTGTCTGATGTTTCCACTCCATCTAAATTTTTGTAATATTTGTACGGCATAATCGTCTAATTTAATGGGAGGCATTTTGTATTTATGGGCAAAATCAGCAGCAAATTTTCTGAACAACAGGTGAATATCGTCTTTTCGTTCGCGCAAAGGAGGCAACGTAATGTCTACCGTGCTCAATCGATAATATAAATCTTCTCTAAATTTCCCTTTCTCGATGGCATCAAATAAATTGACATTGGTAGCAGCCACAATTCTCACATCTGTTTTTTGTACTTGCGAAGAACCTACTTTTAGAAACTCACCGTTTTCTAGAATTCGTAGCAATCGAACTTGGGTTGTCAAAGGTAATTCACCCACTTCATCCAGAAATATTGTGCCGCCACTCGCTACTTCAAAATAACCTTCTCTTGTAGAAGTTGCGCCTGTAAAAGAACCTTTTTCGTGACCAAAAAGCTCACTGTCTATTGTTCCTTCTGGAATTGCCCCACAGTTTACCGCAATGTATTTCCCGTGTTTTCTATGCGAAAGTGAGTGTATAATTTTAGGAATACTTTCTTTTCCAACACCGCTTTCGCCCACAACCAATACTGAAATATCTGTTGGAGCCACTTGAATGGCTTTTTCTATTGCACGATTGAGTTTTGGGTCATTCCCAATTATCTCGAACCGTTGTTTTATTGATTGTACTGTTTCCATCTTTTTTTTTTCTTTAGCCACGAATTACGCGAATTTCACGAATTTTTTATAATAGCAGCTATTTTTTGAAATTAAAGTAACTTTTTAAATTTTAGAAATTAGAATTTTACTATGTTATTTTTTGAAGGTAAATGCAAATTTCGAAAGAAAAATCCACTTACTTTTCAATAAATTCAATCAACGATAACGAAAAATAAGCAAAAAAAAACATTCAAATAAAGTTTAAACAGTTATTAAATAACAACTCTTTTGTGTTGAAGTGTTTTAACATTAAAATTTGCAATTATACCAATTTGACTTTCTGCTAAAACCATATAATTTAAGGTTTGGACAATATGGTCGTTTATGATTTCTTTTAGCGCTTTTACTTCAAAAACAATTTCATCATAAACTACAAAATCAGCATAGTATTTATGAGAAATTGGATATCCTTTATAAATAATTGAATATGGTTTTTCTCTTTCGTAGGGAATGTTATTAATCTTAAACTCGATTTCCAAGGCATCTTTATAGATGATTTCCGATAATCCACCACCTAAAACTCTATGGACTTCCATACATAGACCTATAATTTTGTAATATTCCTCTTTTTTATATAACTCCATCTCTATGGTTATTCGGGCTTATTTACACCAATTCAATATTTGATAAATTTTTTTAAAATTAAAAAAAAAATAAATTAGTGAAAATTCGTGAAATTCGTGGCTAAAATTAATTCATTTCACTCAAACCAATCGCTTCTCCTATCAAAGTTCCGCTGGTACAACTCGTGATTTTCACGTTTACAAAATCGCCTATTTTATAATTCTCTTTTGGAAAAACAACGGTGATACTTTGTGAATTTCTACCTGAAAATTCTTCTGTTGATTTTTTTGACAATTTTTCAACTAAAACTTCTACAGTTTGTCCAATGAATTCTTCACTTCTAAACCAAGAACTTCGTTGCTGTACATCGACAATTTCCTGTAATCGTCTTAATTTGGTCGCTTCTGGAACATCGTCTTCCATTTTACGTTCGGCCAATGTTCCCGGACGTTCAGAATAGGAATACATATAACCAAAATTATATTTCACGTAATCCATTAAACTTAAAGTGTCTTGGTGATCTTGTTCGGTTTCTGTTGGGAAACCAGAAATCATATCTTGCGAAATCGCACAATTCGGTATAATAGTCCTGATCTTATCAATCAATGTCATGTATTCTTCACGAGTATGTAGACGATTCATTTCCTTGAGGATTCTGTTGCTTCCCGATTGAACCGGCAAATGAATGTGTTTACAGATATTGTCGTATTTTGCAATCACGTGCAACACACTTTCGTGCATATCTTGTGGATTTGAAGTCGAAAACCGAATGCGCATTTTTGGGAAACCAACAGCCACCATTTCTAATAATTGGTCAAAATCTACGGCCGTAGCTTTTTGCATTTCAGTAGCGTTAACTAAATCTTTTTTTAATCCGCCACCATACCAAAGAAAGCTATCAACGTTTTGTCCTAAAAGCGTAATTTCCTTAAATCCTTTTTCCCACAAATCCTGAATTTCCTTCATAATACTTTGTGGTTCTCTGCTGCGTTCACGACCGCGAGTGAAAGGAACTACGCAAAATGTACACATATTATCACAACCACGTGTGATAGAAACTAAAGCAGTGATGCCATTACTCATTAATCGAACGGGAGAAATGTCGCCATAGGTTTCATCTTTTGATAAAATCACGTTGATGGCATCGCGACCTTCCTCAACTTCTGCCAATAAATTAGGTAAATCTTTATACGCATCTGGACCAACAACAAGATCTACAATTTTTTCTTCTTCGAGGAATTGGCTTTTCAACCGTTCGGCCATACAGCCTAAAACTCCCACTTTCATTTTAGGATTTATGCGTTTCACAGCATTGTATTTTGCCAGACGTTTCCGAACAGTTTGTTCTGCTTTGTCACGAATGGAGCAGGTATTGACTAGAACTAAATCAGCTTCTTCCAGAATTTGAGTAGTATTATAGCCATTTGCAGATAGGATGGAAGCAACGATTTCGCTATCTGAAAAATTCATCGCGCAGCCATAACTCTCTATAAATAGTTTCTTGGTATTCTCTGGTTTGTATTCTAGAACAAGACTTTCGCCTTGCTTGCTCTCATCTATTATCTTTTCCATCGTATTTTTTCAGACTACAAATATAAGGTAATTGTAATAAATATGACAAGATGGCAGATAAATAATTAACAGTATCTTAAGTTTAGCTATATATAAAATTGATAATTACACTGTTTATAATTGTTCTTTATAATTCCAAAATTAGCATAGACAATATGTATATTTAATCGATTAAATTCATTTTTAAAATTTTCAAAAGCCAATATTTAAAAAAAATAGATACTTTTGTCCAAGAAAAATAAACCTATGGCAAAGAATTTAGTTATCGTTGAGTCACCTGCAAAGGCAAAAACTATTGAAAAATTTCTAGGAAGCGACTATCAAGTCGAATCAAGTTATGGCCATATTGCTGACTTACCTTCTAAAGAAATTGGTGTAGATGTGGAAAATGGTTTCAAGCCCAAATATGAAGTTTCTG
>CAMDGJ010000187.1 GCA_945897545.1 Flavobacterium psychrophilum | reverse complement strand
AAAATAGCCGCGTTGCAAACGCTTTATTCAGTTTATAAAAGTAAGTAGGTACTTGAGCCATCGAGCACCAGATTATCAGGATTTTAGATTTTAGATTTCTCGAATGTTGCCCTAAACAATTGAGAAAAATGTTTCAAAATTTTTGTTTTCACTTCGGCCCTATTTAGAACAAAAGCGGGTAATTTTATGCGTATAGAAAATAGTTGGCGGGAATGCCAAAAAACTGCAAAATTGAAAATTACCACTAAAAAATTTTGCTAAAGTTATCCAATTGACTAACTTTGTCAAATGAATCAGAAATTTATTAGAGAAGTTGTTTATTACGAAGATTATTATCTTGATTTTTTTAACGCTCAAAAAGAAGACGTTAAGAAAAAATTCAACTGGACTTTACAGTTAATTTCAACTCAACAAAGAATTCCCGAAAAGTTTTTCAAACATTTGACAGGTTCAGACGGAATATTTGAAGTTCGTGTTGAAGTTGGTTCAGACATTTTTAGAGTTTTTAGTTTTTTTGACAAAGGAAAAATTGT
Organism: Flavobacterium psychrophilum; assembly: GCA_945897545.1. Taxonomy (GTDB): domain Bacteria; phylum Bacteroidota; class Bacteroidia; order Flavobacteriales; family Flavobacteriaceae; genus Flavobacterium; species Flavobacterium psychrophilum_L. The sequence continues at coordinate 5,087 of CAMDGJ010000187.1, read as the reverse complement.
TGTTTTGATAAATGGGTTTCAGAAGAAAACACAAAAAACACCTAAATCAGAAATCAAAATGGCTGAAAAACTAAAAGCAGAATATTTAGAAGATAAATATAAAAAGTAACAATTATGAAAACTGAAAATAAAAAAATCACATCATTTGCTGAACATTTAGATGCTCAATACGGAAAAACAGGAACCGAAACTCGTGAAAAATACGAAGAAGAATACGAGACTTTTGAACTTGGTGTTATGTTGCAAGAAATGCGAAAAGAACGTGGGATGACACAAGAACAATTAGCATTAAAATGCGGAACAACAAAATCGTATATATCTAAAATTGAAAATAATACCAGCGATATAAGGCTTTCTACATTGATGAGAATAATTAGGCTAGGTTTAGGTGGTCACTTAAAATTAAGTTTAACCGAATAAAGGCACTACCCGCCAACACACGCTACAAGCAATTTGGGCAATTGGCTTAATGGAAAGTTGGTTTTGTATTTGGGAATATTTGGCAAACCACATTGGCACTCGTTTATCCACGTTCTCTGGTGCTCGATTGCATCGAGTACCTACATAAATTAAAAGACAAAAAACGTAGCGTTTGCAACGCGGTTAATAAAAAAATAATTGAAAAGAGTCGCGTTGCAAACGCTTTATTCAGTTTATAAAAGTAAGAAGGTACTCGATGCAATCGAGCACCAGATTATCAGGATTTTAGATTTTAGATTTCTCGAATGTTGCTCCAAACAAATCAGAAAAATGTTTTAATATTTTTGCTTTCACTGCTGACTCATCCACTTTTTCAACACCCAATTCCACGTTTAAAGAAGTTACGGCTTTGCCGCGAATGCCACAAGGAATGATGTTGTCAAAATAACCCAAATCGACATTCACATTTAAGGCAAAACCGTGCATTGTAACCCAACGAGAAGCACGAACACCAAGCGCACAAATTTTTCTGGCGAATGGAGTTCCAGCTCCGAGCCAAACGCCGGTTTCACCTTCGCTTCGACTACATTCTAATCCGTATTCTTGTATAGTCAAGATGATGGCTTCTTCCAGATAGCGCAAATATTTATGAATATCGGTAAAGAAATTCTCCAAGTCCAAAATAGGATAACCCACGATTTGTCCGGGTCCGTGATAGGTAATATCGCCACCACGATTGATTTTGTAGAAAGTTGCGCCTTTGGCTTCGAGTTGTTTTTCGGATAAAAGCAGGTTTTTTAAATCACCGCTTTTTCCTAAAGTATAAACGTGAGGATGTTGAACAAAAAGAAAATAATTTGGGGTTGCTATTAACAAATTTTCTCGTCTATTCTTAATTTTTAAATCAACAACTCCCTTGAATAATTTTTCTTGATATTCCCAAGTGGCGTTATAATCTTTGAGTCCTAAATCTTGCAGTTGGATGGTTTTGTTCATTTGTCGTTGTAAGGAGTTGCGAGGCACGAAGCAAAGCAATCTTTCTTCGTTCACTTATTTGTGAGTGGCAAAGTTACGAAGTTTTTAATCATTATACTTGTTGGCAATGTTGACAATAAAATAAAATGGAACACGGATGAAACGGATTGCTAAAGCAAAACGCAGATAAAAACTGATTTTATATATTCCTACTTTGGTGAAAAGGTTTTATGAACAACAAAAAGTTTTCGCCTAGCCCCGATAGCCGCGGAAATCCTTTTTTGCCAAACCTATAAGGTTTCTATAACCTTATAGGTTTAAAAAAGATTGAAGCGAATAGCGGGACAGGTTGTGATGAAGAATCCAATGTTTCTGCTCCTAAAAAAACTGAAATCTGGCTTCTGCAATCTGTAATCTTTTGTTATCTTTGCAGACTTAAAATCAGCATACAATGGCATTATCCGAACAAGAAATCCTTCGTAGAGAAGCACTCACAGAATTACGCAATTTAGGCATCGAGCCTTATCCTGCAGCCGAATTTATCACAACCGCTTATTCCAGCGAAATCCTAGCCGATTTCGAGAAGTTTGAAGGAAAAGAAGTAGTGTTAGCCGGTCGTTTGATGGGGAAAAGAATTATGGGAAAAGCCTCATTTGCCGAATTGAAAGATTCCGAAGGTCGCATACAAATATATGTTTCAAGAGATGACATTTCGACTGATGAAGAGAAAACAATGTACAATGTGGTTTTCAAAAAACTATTGGATATTGGAGATTTCATTGGGGTTCGTGGTACAGTTTTTAAAACTCAGGTTGGCGAAATTTCAGTTCACGTTTATGGTTTGACAGTTTTGGCAAAAGCCTTGAAACCACTTCCCGTGGTTAAAATCGATGCTGATGGAAAAATACACGATGCATTTGCTGATCCAGAGCAAAGATACCGTCGTCGTTATGTAGATTTAACGGTTAACGACCATGTAAAAGAGACGTTTATCAAGAGAACAAAATTGTTCAATGCCATGCGTTCGTTCTTTAATGACAAAGGATATCTTGAGGTAGAAACCCCTGTTTTGCAGCCGATTCCTGGTGGTGCTGCAGCGCGTCCGTTTACCACGCATCATAATTCATTGGACATTCCGCTTTATATGCGTATTGCCAATGAACTGTACTTGAAAAGATTGATTGTGGGTGGTTTTGATGGTGTTTATGAGTTTTCGAAAAACTTCCGTAACGAAGGAATGGACCGAACGCACAACCCGGAGTTTACCGCAATGGAAATATATGTAGCTTACAAAGACTACAATTGGATGATGAAATTTACCGAAAATTTACTAGAGCATTGCGCTTTTGGAGTAAATGGAACGAGTGAAGCTACTTTTGGTGAACACCAAATAAACTTCAAAGCTCCTTATGCAAGGGTAACGATGACAGATTCTATCATACATTTTACTGGTTTTGATATTTCTGGAAAGTCGGAGAGCGAACTTTTTGACGCTGCAAAATCAATGGGAATCGATGTTGATGCAACGATGGGGAAAGGGAAATTAATTGATGAAATTTTTGGAGCTAAATGCGAAGGGAATTACATTCAACCCACCTTCATCACCGATTATCCAAAGGAAATGTCTCCGCTATGTAAGCAACACCGTGACAATCCAGAATTGACGGAACGTTTCGAACTGATGGTTTGCGGTAAAGAAGTGGCGAATGCTTATTCTGAATTGAATGACCCAATTGACCAAAGAGAACGTTTTGAAGACCAAATGCGTCTATCCGAAAAAGGAGACGATGAAGCTACAGGAACTATCGACGAGGATTTCTTAAGAGCCTTAGAATATGGGATGCCTCCAACGTCTGGTTTAGGAATTGGTATGGATCGTTTGATGATGTACTTGACAAATAACTCCTCTATTCAAGAAGTATTATTCTTCCCGCAAATGCGACCAGAGAAAAAACAAATTCAAATTGAATTAGAAGACGAAGAGAAGTTAATACTGGCGCTTTTGCAAACCAATGAAAACAAAATGGATTTGGGTGTATTAAAAATTAAATCTGATTTGAGTGGTAAGAAATGGGATGCTGCGATGAAAGGTTTGGCAAAACACGGATTGCTAAAAGTGAGTTTAGTGGGAGAAAATAAAATGGTGGAATTAGTGGGATAAACTTTCCTATTGATTTGATCAACAATTAAAATCTGCTCTAAAAGCAGATTTTTTTGTTTAAATCATTTTCTATTTTTTTGAGTAAAATTAAACTAATGGAAAATCTAATTTCTAGGATGACAATAAATCCTGATGTTTGCCACGGAAAGCCAACCCTAAGAAATATGCGTTACCCTCTAGAAATGATTTTAGATTTGTTATCCTCTGGCATGACATTTCAAGAACTTATTGAAGATTACCCAGCCCTTGAAAATGGGGATATTTTAGCATGTTTGGCTTATGCTGCAAAACTTACAGATGTGAAAATAATAAGTAAAGTTGCATGAAGTTTGTCATAGATGCGCAATTGCCTTATAGTTTAAAACTTTTTTTTGCAAAGTACCATGAGGTTTTCGTTTAAAATAAATAGCATGATTCCTAATAAAATATGTGTTATTCATCCAATGAAAGTGCTCTATTTCATTAATTATTTTAATATGTAGTTGTTAAACGATTTTTAAAATACCACTAAACAAATATTTACATTTAATAATAAGTAGGTCTTTTATAAATGTTTACTATTCAAATTAATAATTGTTTTTATCGTTCTAAACAGGTGATAAACAATTCAATAACCGCATCATTCTCTATTATGATTGATAAATTGAGTAGTTTATTTTCTGAAAAAGGATATAATAAGTAAGGAACAGAAAGTTTATTTTTGAATTCTAAAAACACCCATCGGATTGATAGTTTGTTTTATTTGAAGTAAGTTTAACCTTTTGGGGTAATTATAAAAAATCAAGGATTTTTAAAATAATTAAATACCTAAGCATTGCACTCAGAAAAAAGTAAAAATAAATCGTTTATGAGTTACTTTGGCTGTTCAGCCTCTCGTATTCGGTCCATTTTTTTAGTAAAAAGTATTATTCATTTTTTTATAAATTTTCTTATCTATTTATAAAATATACTTTTCAACGATTTTAATTGCTTTTTATAGAACATGCAACTATTACTTAAAACTTTTTCTTTTTTTTGTAGTGTTTTAATTTAATGAGTAGCCTACTACAAAATTGCCAAAAAAAATACATTTATTTAATTTTAATTAAAATGAAAAGTGCCAATAACAAAAGTCTTGAAAATGTTTTAAGTGGTCCTAAAATGAAGTACCCAAACTGCACAATTCATAGTCTTTTTGCAAAGCAGGCAGAAATAAACCCCAATTCAATAGCGCTTGAATTTGAAGATAAGCAAGTTACTTACGGCGAATTAAGCACAATGGCGAATCAAATGGCACATTATTTTTGGTCTCAGGGTTTGCGACCTGGTCAAATTGTAGCTGTTTCTTTAGATAGAACTCCCGAATTAATTGCAACGATATATGCAATTTTACAATGTGGTGCAGTTTATTTACCTTTAGATACTGAATATCCTGAAAATCGTATTCTAAATATTATTCTTGACTCCGAGGCTTCGTTTTTTATAAGTCGTTTTTCAAAAGCTATTCCTGCAAATATTAAATTTATTGATATCAAAAAAATTTTAACTGAAA
>CAMDGJ010000186.1 GCA_945897545.1 Flavobacterium psychrophilum | reverse complement strand
GTTATGGGTTATGGGTTATGGGTTATGGGTTATGGGTTATGGGTTATGGGTTATGGGTTATGGGCAAAATTACGAAATTTTATAATTCTTAAATAACCGATTGATTAAATTAACTTTTTTTCAATAATTCCATTCCGATGGCACACTCCAAGCAACGACTTTTGTTGCAATATTCGTTTTTAAGTTGCAATAAAGATTGAGATTCAAAAGCATTTTTTGATTTGATTCCAAAAGAATTAAATTTATCTATAATCACATTTTTCTCCGACGTCACTTCATTTAAAAGCTGAATCAAATCCTCCGACATTTCCTTACCTTGACTTTTTGCATAGGCAAATTGAAGCGGAATAATGGTGTTAATGATAATCAAATCTATAAATGATTTTGAAAGCTTCTTCTTTTTCTTTGGACTTTCTTTATCGAACTGATAATGGTTTTGCCAATAATTCGAAACCGACACTTCAAAAATTTCATAAATACTTTTCACAGAAGTTGAAGTGCTGATTCTCGAAAACAAGTTTTGCTGAGAGTGATACAAATTTGCTAATTGAGACAATCGAATGGTCGGAAAATTATCGGGACGATGTTTGAAAAACTGGACAGGTTCCACTATTTTTTTCTCTAATTGGTATTTGTGCAACAAATAAAAATACCTGAATTTTAAATCCTTGAAATAAGTATCTTCCTTTTCTGAATCTAATAACCCGGCAGTTCCCATCAGCAAAGCTTCCAAGTTTTCGACCTCAAAACTTTCTTTTCTTATAATCGAAAATGGACTGGATTGAGCTATTTTCAAAAAGATTTCGCCATTGGTGTTCAACCCAAAATTCTTAGCCAAAAGGCAAAACAAGACTCCTTCCCAATCTCTATTTGTATGTTCTAATAACTCGAAAATGGGTTTTGATTTTCTTTCCAGTCGCTCGAAAAACAAACGTTCCTGCCAATTATTTATGGCAAATTCATTGATTGCTTTTAACTGCTTTTCACAATATATCCAAGATTTTGGTGTCATCAACGATTGATAATTGGATATTGTCAACGGATCAACGTACTTCTTGAGTTCTAAAACTGGAATCTCGGTTTCATTACTTCTAAAAATTTCAGTGTCGTGTTCCCAAACCACGTGAAGAATCACGTTTTCATAAGCCGCATCTCTTTCGTGATGATGCACATACCAATCCGAAGATTTAAGGTGAATCTCGACATTTCCTGCCCATTTTTGGTTCCCAATAACAATCTGAGCATTAAAAAAATCTGGACCTGCAAGTTCCAAATATTGGCCCACATTCACGATTGTGATCTCCTCTCCATTGAAAGTCTTCAAATTCAGGAGATCGAATTTCTTGAATTTCAACAGGTAGTGGAGAAAATCTTCTTTCATTTTAGATTTTTAGATTGAACACTAAAGTAATGAAAAAAGAGACAAGTTGCCGTTCAAAAAAATAAAAAAAATAATTTATGTCCACGAAATGAGATGGCGCCCGTTCCTCGCAATGACTAGCGCAACAAATACAATTTAGCGCAAGCCCGAGCATCCGATAGCGCTTCGTGGTGGTTTAAAGCAATTTTCATTGCACGGCAACAATCACTTAATTTTGCTGGTCTTAAACCTTTAGCCTTATAAATTTTCACGGTGCATTCCCATCGGGAGCCAATATTCAACTCTCCATAATCCAAGCCATAAAGTGCCATTGATTTAGCGAGAACATTTCGGTCAAAACTTTCATTATGAGCTACAACCACTCTGTTTTGCAACCGTTTTTTAATTTCAGGATAGACTTGCGCAAAGGTTTTTGCATTAATTGTATCTCGCGGATAAATACCGTGAACCGCAATGGTAAAATGCGAATATTCGTTTCTTGGCGGTTTGATTAAAGTCACATACTCGTCAACAATTATTCCATTTTCAACAGTAACTATCCCCACTGAACAAGGATGGTAAGCAGTTGCAGTTTCAAAATCTATAGCAGTAAAAGTCATTTGAATATTATTTTTTTTCTAAACAATTCTATTTTATTGATCCAATAATATCCGACTTGGTAATAATATGATGGTTTCCGTTTTCTAAATCCACTAAAACGGCCTCGTTTTCTTTAGTAAACAATCTGGAAACTTCTTCGATAGTTGTTCCCAGTTTTACAATTGGATAGGGTTTTCCCATAATTTCACGAATGGGCTTTTCAATGGAATTCTTGTCATTCACATAACTTCGAAACAAATCAGATTCGTCTACTGAACCTACAAATCCCGTGATGTCAATTACCGGTATCTGCGAAATATTGTGTTTACGCATTCTTTCGATTGCGTGCGAAACCAATTCTTCAGTACGAACCACGATTAATGACCTAGCCAGATGTTCCCTGATTATGTCTTCGGCTTTTGTAATTTTTTCGTCCAGAAAACCGCGCTCCCGCATCCAGTCGTCATTAAACATTTTGCCAACGTAACGACTTCCTGAATCGTGAAAAATGACCACAACAACATCTTCTGGCTTGAAATGTTCTTGCAATTGCAACAGCCCTTTTATGGCGGCACCAGCTGAATTACCCACAAATATTCCTTCTTCAAGTGCTATTTTCCGGGTATAAACCGCAGCATCTTTGTCGGTTACTTTTGTAAATCCATCGATTATTGAAAAATCTACATTCTTTGGTAAAATGTCTTCGCCAATTCCTTCGGTGATATAGGAATAGATTTCGTTTTCGTCGAAAATTCCTGTTTCGTGGTATTTTTTGAAAACCGAACCATAAGTATCAATTCCCCAAATTTTTATATTTGGGTTTTTCTCTTTTAGATATTTTCCAACACCAGAAATAGTCCCTCCTGTTCCTACACCAGAAATGAAATGGGTGATTTTACCATCCGTTTGTGCCCAAATCTCCGGACCTGTTTGTTCGTAATGTGCCAATGAATTCGACATATTATCATATTGGTTTACATACCAAGAATTGGGAGTTTCATCGGCTAATCTTTTGGAAACCGAATAATAGGAACGCGGATCTGTAGGTTCGACATCTGTAGGACAAACGATTACTTTTGCTCCTACGGCACGGAGAATATCCATTTTTTCTTTAGACTGCTTATCCGAAATTACGCAAATCAATTTGTATCCTTTTATTATGGCGACTAATGCCAGTCCCATTCCGGTATTGCCTGAAGTCCCTTCGATAATAGTTCCGCCAGGCTTCAGTCTTCCGTCGGCTTCAGCGTCTTCAATCATTTTTACGGCCATTCTGTCTTTAACCGAATTTCCAGGATTGAAAGTTTCAACTTTGGCAAGTACTAATGCACTGACTCCTGCGACTACTCGATTGAGCTTTACTAGAGGTGTTCCGCCGATGGTGCCTAATATATTTTCTGAATATTTCATTTGAATTTATTAAGTTTACTGAGTCCGTTTACAATCTAAATAAAAACCAAATTCTCCAAAAACAAATTACTTCCGCTAGGGCGGACAAGTCAGAACTCCTGCATCGCTGTTCGCACTGACATTATTGAAAGAAATTCCAAACCAAACCAAAACGAATCATAAAATCCCGGTACGGATTATTAGGTGACGAATAAAAATTATTTCCTGAAAAAGAAGAATTAAAATGCTCTGCAATAAGGTAAATTCTAGTTCTTTGAATTTTAGCATTAATAAAAAAATCAAAGTTTGCAAAGTTTCCTATTTCTTTATTATTTTGAACAAAAAACTCAGCAATTACCGGATTATATTCATTCGCATAATAATTTGTAAAATAATTAAAGGTCAGCCCTGTTTGTAAAAATAAAGCTTTACGAAACATTTCTTGCGAAAAATAAAAGGTATTTCTGGTAAGTAACTCCGGAACGTTAAGAATAAAATCCTGCTGATCTACTTTTTGATATAAAACAGTATTGTCTAAGGCAAATTTACCAAACTTGAATTCATTACTGGCTTTAACCGACAAATAATTAATGGTGTTTGCATATTGTGAAGGAGCAATTATTTGTTGCCTCAAGGCTATTTGTTCTAAACTGGAAACATCGGCAAAATATAAATGATCGTTGAACGTCGAATATTGCAAGGATGCTTCAACCCAAGGTGTCGTGGCATTGACAATGATAGAATTTATTTTTTCGTTTCTGAAATCATTCGACCAATTGTAATTCACATAGCTACTTTGATACAAATTATAGTTGTCGTTAGCCAACTTGTTTATGTTTTGATATTGGAACGACAATTGTGTTTCGTCATTCAATTCGTATTGCAGTTTAGCCTCGAGATTTGATAGCGATTGGTTTGTAGCAGATCTTGTAAAGAGGAATTTCCCTGTCCATTTGTTTTTTTTGTAGTCATATTGCCCAGCAATACTATTTATTCTTCGGCTCAATGAACTTGGAACGGTTTCATCGTCAAGAATTAATATCTGATTATAATAAAAATTACTAAAAAAATCATCCGCATAAAACTGAAACTTCCCTAAGCTTGTATTTTCATACGTTAGCCGTAGTTTGTTGTAGGTTCTATTATAATGGGTTTGGTCATTTATGCCGCTGGTTTTATAGGAATCTCCAAATCTAAATACGGTTCTGCCACCTACAGAGGAAGGAACAGTTGCCTGATTGTATTCGAAATACTTATTTTCGTAGTTAAATTGATGACTTACGTATAAGTTATTGCTTCCTTTAACCTTGTTGACTCTATATAAATGATCCAAAAAAGTACGATTTCCTTTCAAGAACGACTGGGCGTCTGTTAAATAAACTTCCAATCTTTCCCTGTTTTGAAAGTCAGGATTCTCGCTTTCGAAATCTTTGTTGGTCGTTATTCCTCCATTTTCTTCATTCAAAATATCTTGCGAAACATAATGCATATTGGCAATGTAACGCTGATTTTTGCTGTTATAACTTGTAGTAAACCTGAAGTTTCCTGTACTAGTAAGTTGATTGATATATCTTCCTTGAGATCGTAAACCTTTGTAGGCTATAGAAAAATTAAACCTTGGAGAACTGTTTACAGTAAAAAAAGCTTCCAGGTTTTGTCCTCGTTTCATAACGGTTTTAAAATATAACTCGGTAACTGGAGTTGCCACAGAACTGTATCGTATTTCGTTTGCTTCTTTGAAATTAAAGTGCTTTGCCTTGAAGCCAAATTCCGGTAATGGCGAAAAACTATTCAAGCTATATTGCAAGGTGTTATAAGTTTGTCCTTCATTTGGAAATGGCATCAAACCAAAAATGTCTTTTCGTAAATAATTGAAACTGTATAGTTTTTTTATGGTTAACGAGGTATCGATATAAGTGGTGTCGCGTTCTAAAGTAACAAGGCGGTACATATCAATAGTTGCAACCTTCGCTTTAGGTTTTTTGATGGAATCAGAGCTGTTGTATTTGCTGTTAAAATCCAATTCGTTGGTCTTTTTTTCTTGAGAAAACAGAAGTGTTGAAAAAGGTAAAAAGTATAAGAAAAAGAGAATTCTCATTTGAAAAGGAATAAATTAGGCAATTATATATAGAATCTTAATCAAACAAAGGTAATCGAAAAACGCGTAAACAAAAAAACACTTGTACAACTTTGTCAAACTAATTAAAATTAAAGTTTACCTGTTTCACAAGAATTTCAACAATTTACTCAAAAAATTTAACTCCTTTAATCTTCCAGAGGCAGA
>CAMDGJ010000185.1 GCA_945897545.1 Flavobacterium psychrophilum | reverse complement strand
TTTTAGGGCTTTAGGCTGATTAATCATATATTTAAATGTGCGTTGAATACACTATAAATATACTGATTATCAGCTTATTAAACTAATTTATTGAAAGATATTTCTTTCTTTTTTTATACTTTTTTCAACCCTTGATTCGCATTATTAATATACCTCTAAAATGAAAACAGTATTATCATTTATCATCTTTTTTACTACATTACTGGGTTATGCTCAAAATAGTAATGACGCAAATCTATTTGAAAAAAAGGAACTTTTCCCAATCGATTTGCCAGCTAATTTAAACCAAGAAAACACTCTCATTGCTAAAGATGATTTTCCAAAGTTACTGCTATACAATCATGTTCAAGATACTCTTGCTCCATCTTCTAAAAGGAATAGAAATGTTATTTCAAAACAACAAGAATATACATTGAGGCTAGACAAATATGTTACTGCTAATTGGTTTGGAGATGATTCTTTTAGTAAACGAGAATACACCTACGATGAAAATGGGAAGGAAACACTTTACATAAATTACTTGTACGATACAACAACCCTAGCTTTTGTGCCATCTTATAAACGAGAACAAACCTACGATGAAAATGGGAATCAAACCATCTACATAGGCTCGTGGAACACCACAACCTTAGCTTTTGTGCCGTCGTCTAAAAATGAATACACCTACGATGAAAATGGGAATCAAACGTTATACGTAGACTACTCTTGGAACACCACAACCCTATCTTTTGTGCCATTTAGTAAACAAGAATACACCTACGATGAAAATGGGAAGCGAACGCTCTACATATACTACTCTTGGAACACAACAACCTCATCTTTTGAGCCTTCGAGCAAACAAGAATACTACTACGATTCAAATGGGAAGCTAACGCTGTACATAAATTACTCTTGGAACACAACAACCCATGCTTTTGTGCCGTCGTCTAAAAATGAATACACCTACGATGAAAATGGGAAGCGAACGCTCTACATAGACTACTCTTGGAACACCACAACCCTAGCTTTTGTGCCATCTAGTAAACAAGAATACACCTACGATGAAAATGGGAATGAAACGCTATACATAGACTACTCTTGGGACACAGCCACCTCATCTTTAGTGCCGTCGTCTAAAAATGAATACACCCACGATGCAAATGGGAATCTAACTATTTCGATACCCTACACTTGGAACACAACAAACCAATCTTTTGTACCTTCTATTAAACAGGAAAACACCTACGATACAAAGGGGAATAGAATACTTATAACAGATTATAAATGGTATGCTGATTTGGGAGTTTATAAACCAAGTTTCAAAAAACAATATTCTACTAGTTTAGATAATGCAACTAACAGAGTAGAAATGGGAACACTGTTTAAATATGATACTAATTTTAATAAATGGAATGAACTTACAGGAGAAGAGTATAAATCGTATCGGTATTATACTAAAACGGCTATACTATCAACAGATGCTTTTAATAGTCCTCTTTTCGTAATATATCCAAACCCAACTTCAGATTATATATACATAAAAACAACTGAAGAACACTCAAACCTACAATTGGAATTGTTTGATTTAAGTGGGAAAAAGATATTATCGCAACCTATTATTTCAACAGAAGCGATCGATATTCATGATTTAACGCCGTCTATGTATTTGTATAATATTAGCGATGGAAAATCTTTGCTTAAAAGCGGAAAGATTATTAAGAAATAGTACGAAATAATATTGATTATAAAAGGGTAAGCACTGTATGTACTTACCCTTTTATAATTATAGAAAAGCATGCTTGGCAAAGTCTCCGCCTTTGAGGATGTGATAAAAGGTCTCCGACCTTCGCTACCAATTATAAATAGTGCTAATCGATTGTGGTTTCAAAACATCTATTACCGGATTATCAACTTTTGTAATTGCTATAATTCCACTATCTTCAACATAATTGGAAGCACTGGAATAAACATAATGAGAAGCTTTGGCAACAATTCCTGCTCGAACAGGATTCAAATGAATATAATCCAATTTCGACCAAAAGAATTTTTCTGAAAAAATTTCTTCGGGATGATTTCCATATTGCCAAAACTGATATTTTTCATTTCGGCTATGGCTTTTGCAAGCAAATTCAAAACGTTTCAGCATCCAATCAGCCCTACTTTCTGGCTCAGTTTCTATTTTACTCAAAATGGTCTTTGCCGTAAATTTCTTGAAATCACGAATCAAATCGGATAATTTACTGTTTCCTGACTGAATGATTAAATGAATATGATTGGACATAATTACATATCCATACAAAATCATTCCTTTGTTTTTTATACAAAAATCGAGACTTTCGATGATGCAATCTTTATAGGTTTTTCTAGAAAAAACGTCAACCCAGTCCACAACCGTCACAGTTATAAAATGCGCTTTGGTTTGATCTCGAATTAGGAATCCTTCCTTCTCTTTCATTTTGTTTTTTTTAAGGTCAGTCAGAGACTAAAAATCACTACCTCAAAGTCGGAGACTTTGCGGAGCTTTATGCTAAATTAACTAACCCAACCACCCATCACGATCCAAACTTCGATACTGAATCGCTTCAGCTATGTGGGAAGAAATAACTTTTGGAGCAGCTTCTAAATCGGCGATGGTTCGCGCTACTTTCAGGATTCTGTCATAGGCTCGTGCCGAAAGATTCAAGCGTTCCATGGCTGTTTTCAATAATTGTTTCGAAACTTCGTCAAGAACACAATATTCTCGGATATGTTTGGTATTCATTTGGGCATTGTAATGAATGTTTTCCATTTGCACAAAACGCTCTGTTTGGATTTCTCTCGCGGCTGTAACTCGTTTCCGAATATCGACGCTGCTTTCCGCCTTTTGGTCTTCGGATAATTTTTCGAAAGGAACCGGTGTCACTTCAATATGAATGTCGATTCTGTCTAATAAAGGGCCTGAAATCTTGCTCAAATAGCGTTGCATTTCGTGTGGCGAAGAAGTTTGTGGTGAATCGGGATCGTTAAAAAACCCGCTCGGACTTGGATTCATACTCGCGACCAACATAAAAGAAGAAGGATAAGTCACAGTAAACTTGGCTCTGGAAATCGTCACTTCTCTATCTTCCAAAGGCTGACGCATAACTTCAAGAACTTCACGCTTGAATTCCGGCAATTCGTCCAAAAATAACACTCCATTGTGCGCCATCGAAATTTCACCGGGTTGCGGATAACTTCCTCCTCCAACAAGTGCCACATTCGAAATCGTATGATGTGGACTTCTGAAAGGGCGTTGATTCATTAAACCCACTTCTTTTAACTTGCCGGCAACACTATGAATTTTGGTAGTTTCGAGTGCTTCTCGCAAGGTCATTGGTGGTAAAATACTGGGCAATCGTTTGGCAAGCATTGTTTTTCCAGCTCCCGGCGGACCAATAAGAATGATGTTGTGTCCACCGGCTGCGGCAATTTCCATACATCTTTTTATAGACTCCTGCCCTTTCACATCGCTAAAATCGAATTCAGGAAAATCTAATGTTTTATAAAATTCGGCTCTTGTGTCTATTATTGTGGATTCTAAAGTGCCTTTACCTTCGAAAAAATCAATGACTTCCTGAATGTTTTCTACACCATAAACGTCTAATCCCGATACTATTGCCGCTTCTTTCACGTTTTGCTTTGGAAGAAAAAAACCTTTAAAACCTTCTTCTTTTGCTTTTATGGCAATAGGCAAAGCACCGCGAATGGGTTGCAAACTACCATCGAGAGAAAGTTCTCCCATAATTACGTATTTGTCTATATCATCTGCTTTTATTTGGGCGGAAGCCACGAGAATTCCAATGGCGAGAGTCAAATCATAAGCAGAGCCTTCTTTTCGCAAATCAGCTGGTGCCATATTGATAGTAATCTTTTTTCCAGGCATAGCATAGCCATTATTTTTGAGTGCAGCAGCAATTCTATAGCTGCTTTCCTTGATAGCATTGTCAGGCAAACCAACCAAATGATAACCAATTCCCTTGTCAATATTAACTTCAACAGTAATTGTAGTGGCTTCCACTCCAAAAACGGCACTTCCAAATACTTTTACTAACATATATGTTGGATTAAAAATCTAAATTTAATATAAAAAACCTTTCAAAATGAAATTTACTCCTCCTTTTATTATGTAATCTAAAATTTAATAATTTTCTTTGATAAAATAAAAACATACTGCTTGAATTGTATTATACTAAATTTGACCAACGATAAATCCTACCCATGAAAGTCATACTCCGCACCTTTAACCTCCAATTAAAACATCCTTTCACTATTTCAAGACTTTCCTATAGTACGCAACCCACTTTAATTGTCGAATTGCAAAGTGACGGCTATTCAGGATTTGGTGAGGCTACGTCAAACCCCTACTATAATACTAGCGTAGATTCGATGAAAAGAAATCTTGAAGCAATAATTTCGTTTATCGAAAGTGTTACAGACGAAACTCCCGAAGAATTTTGGAGTAAAGCACATCAACTATTAAAAGATGATTTGTTCGCACTTTGCGCTCTGGACATTGCCTACAATGATTTATATGCTCGAAAACAAGGGAAAAAATTATATGAATTATGGGGTTATTCAATAAATAATAATCCAATGACCGATTATACCATTGGCATTGACAGCATCGAAAAGATGGTAGAGAAAATGCAAGAATTGCCGTGGCCAATCTACAAAATTAAACTTGGAACCAAAGAAGACATTGCCATTGTCACTGAATTAAGAAAACATACTGATGCCATTTTTAGAATTGATGCCAATTGTGGTTGGACGGTTTCTGAAACTATAAACAATGCGATTGATTTAAAAAAATTGGGCGTTGAATTCTTAGAACAACCCCTAAAAGCTGATAATTGGGAAGGTCATAAACAATTATTTGAAAATTCGGTATTGCCAATAATTGCTGATGAAAGCTGTATTATCGAAGAAGATGTTGCCAAATGTCACCATTATTTTCAAGGTGTAAATGTCAAATTAGTCAAATGTGGCGGCTTGACTCCCGCAAGAAGAATGATTGCACAAGCAAAAATCTTAGGAATGAAAACTATGATGGGTTGTATGACTGAATCTGCGGTTGGAATTTCAGCCATTGCTCATTTATTACCTGAATTAGACTTTGTCGATATGGATGGCGGTTTACTGCTGGCAAAAGACATTGCAACAGGAATAACTATTGAGAACGGAATCATAAAATATTCACACTTACACGGAACTGGGGTTACTTTAATTTCATAAACAATGACTGTAAATGAGTTTCCAGATCGAATACAAACAATTGACGTTTTAGAATAATTATATTTTGGCGGTACCAATTATTTAGGAATGACTACCAATCCTGAATGCCAAAGCATTTTATTCGAAAGTATCAAAAAAAGGGGAACGGGATACGGAAGTTCCCGGAATTCGAATTCGAAAATATTTTATTCTACAAGATCAAAAAAATTACAATTTTAACAGAAGCAGTCCCATTACAAACTTTAGTGCCTATAGACTTAAGTATATTGCTTTCAATCCCGAAAGAAATAAAAATAAATCTTGTTATTGATGAATCAAATAGCTTCGGAATTATTGGAAACGAATGTCAAAATGCGTTAAAAAGTGAAAACATAAGTATAATTCGCATTGCATCACTAACCAAAGCTTTGGGTTTTCCGGTGTCGTAATTGCT
>CAMDGJ010000184.1 GCA_945897545.1 Flavobacterium psychrophilum | reverse complement strand
CTAAGGAATTAATTGAATTTATTGATTTTAGAAGTGAAGAAAAACGGATTAACTCAGATAAAATTTTGGCAACAAAACAGGATATTACCGAAGTTCGTTTGGAAATAAAAGAAGCTAAAACCGATATGATTAAATGGTTTTTTGCCTTTTTTATAACATTGGTTTTAATGATTTTAGGTCTTTATGCTACTGTTTTGCTTAAGTAAATGTGAAATACAATAGAGAAAATAGACAGAGCTGTTCAAGAAATTGGGCAGTTTTTTTTTTGGACCTAATCCAGCTTTTCGTTGCAAGATTTTCCCATAACGCTGTTTTTTCTAAGACCATAAAGGAGCTTCCGTTGGTCGCTCTTTTTGGTCAAGATAAAAGAAGCGTTAAAGAAAAATGCTTTTTACTTCAATCTGGGGTAAAATCTAGATTGCACTTCCATTGGATTTATGATTTTCCTATGTAATTTCACATCGAATTTTAGAATTAAAGAAAATGAAAAAATATATTTTAGTATTGGGATTACTTGCTTTTCTTTCTTGTAAAAAAAGCTGAATATGTGCCTGATGTACTAAGTTTTTATTTCGAAAATCCTCAACCTATAAATGATTCCGAATTGTCTAAAATTCCCAATAAATTTCAGGGATTATTTATGAACTCAGATTCCGCTTATGTCAACGTACAGGAAAATATAATTTTAAAGGAGTATTATGACAAGTTTCGATTCCATAAAAGAGAGTTTGATTCTATAATACTGGATTTTGATAAAGTAGGAGCTAAATATATTTCAAAATTAAACAGAACTATTTTTGAGTGTAAATATCTCAAAGATTCAATAGAATTTTCAAACAAACAAATAGATACTTTTTTTATTTTTTCAAATACTCAAAAAGCCAAAAGATTTGATGGAAAATTGATTCTTAATTACAAAGATTCCATTTATTGGACGATAAATTCGATTAGTTTAGAAAAAAATAGTCTCAAAATCAAGTACATCTATTCAGAAGAAGATTTAAAAAAGTTAGATTCCTTAACAAAAGTCAAATCGACAATGATTGATTCTTCTTCATTTATTATTAAACCTTCCAGAAATGAATTTAAACGTATTTTAAATTTAAAAAAACTTGGTGGGGAATTTGAATATAGAAAAATTTCTAAATAGCAAGTTTTTAATTTGCAATCTTTTCTTGTCAATATCATCTTAATAACTTTGATATTTCCTCTTTCAAATTTTATCAAATAACACTACATTAGCAAACCCAAGGTTGAAGCGAAAAGCACTGACCAAGCGGTAGGTAATTAAATTTGATAAATCCATAATGTCAGACCAAATCACAAAATACGACGAAGATAATATTCGGTCATTAGACTGGAAAGAACACATCAGAATGCGTCCCGGAATGTACATCGGGAAACTCGGTGACGGTTCTTCGCCAGACGACGGTATTTACATTCTTCTCAAAGAAGTCCTGGACAACTGTATCGACGAATTCGTTATGGGTGCCGGGAAAACCATCGAAGTAACAATCAAAGACAAAACGGTTACGGTTCGCGATTATGGTCGTGGAATTCCTCTTGGAAAAGTAATTGATGTGGTTTCCAAAATGAATACAGGTGGAAAATACGATTCATTGGCCTTCAAGAAATCTGTAGGTTTGAATGGTGTTGGAACAAAAGCGGTCAATGCTTTATCCAATTATTTTCGTGTGGAATCCGTTCGAGATGACAAACAAAAAGCAGCTGAATTTTCGGGAGGAAACTTAGTTCTTGACGAGGAAATTATTGAAACCACCAAACGAAAAGGGACAAAAGTTACTTTCATACCAGACGAAGCAATTTTCAAAAATTACAAATACCGTTATGAATATGTAATCAAAATGCTCAAAAACTATTGTTACTTAAACAATGGTTTGACTATATTGTTCAACGGCGAAAAATATTTTTCTGAGAATGGATTGAAAGATTTATTAGAAGAAACCATCCACGCTGATGATCTTGAATATCCAATTATTCACTTGAAAGGCGACGACATCGAAATTGCCTTAACCCACAGCAAAACCCAATACAGCGAGGAATACCATTCTTTCGTAAACGGACAAAACACCACTCAAGGTGGAACTCATTTGGCTGCTTATCGTGAAGCTATCGTGAAAACCATTCGAGAGTATTACAATAAAAGCTTCGAAGCTTCGGATGTTCGGAAATCCATCGTTACCGCGATAAGCATCAAAGTAATGGAACCGGTTTTTGAATCGCAAACCAAAACCAAATTAGGTTCGACTGATATGGGTTCAGAGGTTGGAATGCCTTCAGTTCGTACTTTTGTTAATGATTTTGTGAAAAATAAATTAGACAGTTATCTGCATAAAAATCCAGCGACTGCTGATGCCTTGTTGCGAAAAATTTTGCAGGCCGAACGCGAACGAAAAGAGCTTTCTGGAATTAGAAAATTGGCTACAGATCGGGCTAAAAAAGCCAATTTACACAACAAGAAATTAAGAGATTGTCGGGCGCATCTTCCTGATACCAAAAATCCAAAAAATTTGGACAGTACACTTTTTATTACTGAGGGAGATTCTGCTTCTGGATCGATTACTAAATCTCGTGATGTGAATACGCAAGCGGTTTTTAGTTTACGTGGAAAGCCCTTGAATTGTTACGGTATGAGCAAAAAAATTGTATACGAAAACGAGGAATTCAATCTGCTTCAATCCGCTTTGGATATCGAAGATGGCTTGGAGAAATTGCGTTACAACAACATTGTAATTGCCACAGATGCCGATGTCGATGGAATGCACATTCGATTGTTATTGATAACATTTTTTCTGCAATTTTTCCCGGAATTAATCAAGGAAGGCCATTTGTATATATTGCAAACTCCACTTTTTAGGGTTCGAAATAAGAAAGAAACCATTTATTGTTATTCGGAACAAGAACGAAAAGATGCCATAGAAAAATTAAAGCCCAAACCAGAAATCACCCGATTCAAGGGATTAGGAGAAATATCGCCAGATGAATTCAAGAATTTTATTGGCGAAACCATTCGACTGGATCCTATTATGATGGACAAAAACACTTCGGTAGAGCAGTTGTTGTCTTTTTATATGGGAAAAAACACTCCGGATCGACAAGAATTTATTATTAATAATTTGAAGGTGGAATTAGATACCATAGAGGCGAACTAAAAATAATTATAAATAAAAAATTTGTCAAAAAATCTTCAAAATAAAATGCTGTTCCAACAAGTCGTTGAGTTATTGCAAAATGCTCGACTACAAGTTTTACGTACCGTAAATCAAACGATGACGATTACGTATTTCGAAATTGGAAGAATGATTGTTGAAGAAGAACAAAGCGGAAAAAACAGAGCCGAATACGGAAAACAAATTTTAAAAGGTCTTTCTCAAGATTTGAAAAAAGAATTTGGAAAAGGTTTTTCTATTGATGTTTTAGAAAGAATTAGAAACTTTTATTTGATTTATTCAAAATCCGCGTCACTGTTGCGGATATTGGAAATTCGAAATACGCAATCATTGACTGCGGAATTCAAATCTCAAAAAGCGCAGGCAGTTACTGCGGAATTTAATAATTTGGATTATCAGACATTATCTTCTTTTTTTAAATTGACTTGGACACATTATGTTTTTTTAATGCGAATTGATGATGAAAAAGAAAGACGTTTCTACGAAATAGAATCTGAAAAATACAATTGGAGTGTTCGGGAATTAAAACGACAATACGATTCGGCACTTTATGCAAGATTAGCTTTAAGTCGAGACAAGGAAGGAGTGTTAAAACTTTCAGAACAAGGTCAGATAATTGAGAAACCGAAAGATATAATTAAAGATCCTTATATATTGGAATTTCTAGGTTTGCCAGAATTGCATCAATATTCGGAAACCGATTTGGAAGAAGAAATTATCAATAAACTAGAACATTTTCTATTAGAATTAGGTCACGGTTTTGCATTTGTGGCACGTCAGCAGAGAATAACTTTCGATGATAAACATTTTAGAATTGATTTGGTTTTCTACAATCGAGTTTTAAAATCTTTTGTTTTAATTGACTTGAAAATAGGAGAACTGAAACATCAAGATTTGGGACAAATGCAGATGTATGTCAACTATTATGATAGAGAAATGCGTTTGGAAGACGAGAACAAAACCATAGGAATTGTACTTTGCCAAAACAAAAGTGACTTGGTTGTAGAATATACCTTGCCAGAAAATAACGAGCAAATTTTTGCCAGTAAATACAAAACAGTTCTTCCAAGTAGAGAAGATTTAATAAAATTAATTTCGGAATCAAAATAAATGAAAGACGAAGACGAAGATAACATCATTCCAAACGAAGACGAAACTAACCAAGAGTTAAACGAATCAACGAGCGAAGAAGATTTTGAAGACATAAAAACTTCAAGCGGGATGCAACATTTTTACGAGAACGACGAAAACAGCGAAGACACCATCACCAAAGTTACAGGAATGTACAAAGATTGGTTTTTGGATTATGCCTCCTATGTAATTTTGGAGCGTGCTGTTCCCGCAATCGAGGACGGTTTTAAACCCGTGCAACGCAGAATTATGCATTCTCTTAAGGAATTGGATGACGGTCGTTACAATAAAGTGGCGAATGTCGTTGGTCATACAATGCAATATCATCCACACGGAGATCAGAGTATTGGTGATGCGATGGTGCAAATTGGCCAAAAAGAATTACTAATAGATTGCCAGGGAAACTGGGGAAATATCCTAACCGGCGATAGCGCTGCGGCTTCCCGTTACATCGAAGCACGTTTATCGAAATTTGCATTGGAAGTCTTGTATTCTCCAAAAATTACCGATTGGGGCGTTTCCTATGATGGTCGTCGGGCTGAACCCAATAATCTTCCCGTAAAATTCCCTTTATTGCTTGCTTCAGGCGCCGAAGGAATTGCCGTAGGACTTTCTACGAAAGTATTGCCACATAATTTCAATGAATTGATTGATGCTTCGATAAAAATTCTAAAAGGAAAACCATTTCAGATTTTTCCAGATTTTATGACGGCAGGAATTGCGGACGTATCTAATTATAATGACGGAATGCGTGGCGGACGTGTTCGTGTTCGTGCTAAAATTGGCCAGTTGGATAAAAATACGTTGGTGATTACCCAAATTCCGTTTTCGACCAATACGACCACTTTGATTGACAGTATTTTGAAAGCCAATGAAAAAGGTAAAATCAAAATCAAAAAAATTGAAGACAATACTGCTGCTGAGGTTGAGATATTAATCCATCTTTTTCCGGGTGTTTCTCCAGATAAAACCATCGATGCCTTGTTTGCTTTTACAGCTTGCGAAACTTCTGTGGCACCATTAGGTTGCGTGATTGAAGACAATAAACCCTTATTTGTGGGAGTTTCTGAAATGTTGAAAATTTCGACAGCGAGAACGGTACAATTACTGAAAAGCGAACTTGAAATTCAATTATCGGAACTTGAGGAACAATGGCATTTTCTTTCGCTAGAACGTATATTTATCGAAAATAAAATCTATCGAGATATTGAGGAAGAAACCACTAAAGAAGGTGTTATTAAAGCTGTTGACGAAGGATTGAAGCCACATACAAATCATTTGAAGCGTGCTGTTACAGAAGAAGATATTCTACGTTTGCTAGACATTCGCATAATGCGTATTTCGAAATTCGATAGTAATAAAGCGCAAGATAAAATTGAAGC
>CAMDGJ010000183.1 GCA_945897545.1 Flavobacterium psychrophilum | reverse complement strand
TACCGTGCTTATGTTATGGGTGGGGTACCTGAAAATTGGCGTACACTATCTGGTTCTTCAGAAACGGGTATTGATTGGTCAGCCGTCTATAACTCTTTAGACATGATTAGTCCATGGTCAGTAGGAAGGTATTCTAATAATAGTGGTGCGGATAGTTTTAAAAACTCTAAAATTGTGCCTGATTTGGCAGCGTGTAACACTAATAATAAAGACTATATGCCTGTTATTTGGCCAGGATTTTCTTGGCGTAATTTAAAAAACGCAACATTAAACGCAACACCACGTAATGGGGGGCAATTTTATTGGCGTCAGGCGTTTAATGCTGTTCAAGCGGGTGTGAAATTTATTTATGTAGCTATGTTTGATGAAGTTGATGAAGGCACAGCCATGTTTAAAATAACCGAGACAAAAGCAAAACTACCTGTTGAAGCTCAAGACAGACTAGTGTCTTTAGATATTGATGGCGTTAATTTGCCAAGTGACTGGTATTTACAATTAGCGGATCAAACCCAGAAAATGTTGGATGGAACTATTCCTTTAACTAGTGTAATGCCGATTATACCGTCGGCAGGTAATGGTTCAGTGTTTGTAGCACAGCAAAATGTTCCCATAGTCCTGGGAATCAGCCAAAAAACCACCGTAAATATTACTTTTAAAAATACAGGATCAACTACTTGGACCAAGGCAAGTGGTTATCAATTGGGTAGCCAAAATACGCAAGATAATAATGTATGGGGTTTTAATAGAGTCGATTTGTCTGATACCGATATTATATTGCCTGGTCAAGAAAAAACTTTCCAATTTGAAATTACGGCTCCCAGTAGTGCAGGATATACTAATTTTCAATGGAAAATGATAAAAGAAGGTTTGGAATGGTTTGGAGACCTAACCCAAAATAAAATAATACCAGTAGGTGAAAGCGGAAATTATTTAGACGATTGTGACGCAAAGACAAATTGGAATCCAAGTTCGCTAGTTCTTACTAATAGTAATCAAATACAGGGTTTAAACTCTCTTGAATTTACGGGTTCTGCTACTCCAGAGTACTCAAAGGTTTTCCCTGTAGCATACGATACCGTTGGTTCTGATACAGGAGCTGTATTGCAATTTTGGTACTATGTTTCGGATGTGTCCGTGATACAAACTAATAATTATGTAGAAATAGGAAGTTCTGGAGTTTCTGATAGCAATGAGTACCAGTGGACATTGACAGACTTAGTGAATGGATGGAATTTCATTCAATTAAAGACTGCAAACGCAGCTACAACGGGAGGTACGCCAAATTTGAATGCTATAAATTGGTTTAGAATTTACGGACTAAAGACCGGGAGCGTAACCACTAGAATTGATGCGATTCAGCTTCTAGGAAATTCTGCTTTGTCAACAGATAATTTTAAAGAAGAAAACAGCCTTACGATCTATCCAAATCCTGCTGATTCAGAAGTATATATTAATTTTTCTTTAGCTGAGCCATCTGATGTTGGTATTTCTATAATTAATTATACGGGGCAACTTGTTTTGCAAAATAGTGACAAGAAAAAATTTGATTCAGGATGTCATACTATAAAAGTTGCTGTAGATGCATTAAGTAAGGGCGTTTATCTCGCAAGGATAAAAATTAATAATAGTGTATTTGTGAAAAAAGTAATTATAGAATAAATTTTAAACGGAATGACGGTTATCAACTAAATACATTTTGACATTATGAAACATTTTAATTTTTCTTTTTTTCTTTTTTTATTATTTTATTGTGGTTATTCCCAATCAAAACATGGATTGCCTGGCAATTATCCTTCCTATAAAGGGTTAGTTATGGCTGGATATCAAGGCTGGTTTCGTACTCCAGAGGATGGCTCAGGAAAAGGCTGGGTGCATTATGGTAAAGAGGGGAAATTTGATTTTCAAAATGTTACTATTGATGTTTGGCCGGATGTTTCCGAATATAAAAAAACATATACTACTTCATTTACCTATCCAAATGGCGAAAATGCAACTGTTTTTAGTTCTTATGACAAAAGCACTACTGATTTGCATTTTAAATGGATGAAGGAATATGGTATAGATGGGGTTTTTATGCAACGTTTTTTTGGAGTTGCAAGAGCGAATAAAGAACTTAATAAACCCCAAGATATAATTCTTAAAAATGCTTTGCAGGCCGCAAATGATAATACTAGGGCTATCGCCGTGATGTATGATTTATCGGGTTTAAAATCAAAAGGGGAAGATTGTTCTGCCATAATTGAAGATTGGAAGATGCTGGTGGATCAACTTAAAATCACCAATCAAGGAAAAAATCAAAATTATCTTTTTCATAATGGCAAACCATTAGTGGCTATTTGGGGGGTTGGATTTCCCGACCGTCCTTATGAAACAAGAAAAATAGGTGTTAATGTTTTAATAGATTTTCTTAAAAACGATCCTGTTTATGGTGGGTGTTCTGTTTTATTGGGTGTTCCCACTTATTTTAGAGAATTAAATAAAGATTGTCTTCCTGATCCTTATTTGCATGAGGTCATTGCCTCTGTAGATATTGTTATGCCTTGGATGGTGCAACGATTTACCCCATTGGTTCACAACATAAAAGATCATTTAAGAGATCATATCATACAGGATATAAAATGGACAAAGGATCAGGGTATTGATTACGTCCCAGTAATTTGTCCGGGGTTTAGTTGGCGAAATTTATCTCTAGCCAAACCAGAACTAGCCCGATATACAGCTTATGATGCTATCCCAAGATTAGGGGGTAAGTTTTATTGGGATCAAATGACCGCTTCCATTGAGGCTGGAGCCAAAATGATTTATGTAGCCATGTTTGATGAAATTGATGAAGGCACCGCCATATTTAAAGTTTCGAATACACCTCCCAATAGTGATCAATCCCATTTTGTTAGTAATGGCGGACTCCCTTCAGATCATTATTTATGGCTAACGGGACAAGCAGCCAAAATGCTGCGAAGAGAAATTCCGCTACAACAAGAAATGCCACTTAGAAAGTAATATTGGTAATTAATTTGTGTTTTTTTACTTTTCCCTGTTACGGTTGTTCTATTTTTATTCTTCTGGTATTTGTGTGAAAATTAAAGTATTTAAAGTAAAATTCACAAAGATTTTAACCTTTAAGAAAAATAAGGGATTTAAGTTTTGGCGTTTACTTTATGTTTCTTAACTTCCTTAATGGTTCGAAAAAAAAACTAACTTTCACAACATTTCCGGTAGAACCATAAAAGCAGGTGTCTGAAAAAACAGACTATTTTTTATTGATTTACTTTTTTTTGATTAATATAGTTAGAAATTAATCAAAAATTAATGAATAATTAATGTTTACTCGTTTAATTTGTACAATAAACTTCTAACTATATAATTAACTAAAAAAAACAATTATGAAAAAAATTACATTTTTTACATCCTTCCTTACGCTTTTATTAGCGTGCAGTTTGTATTCTCAAGAAACAGTATGGGTTGCTGCTCCCAGTGACAGACTTACTAAAGATGGTTTAAGTGAAGCTACTGCTTATGACAGTTTTGCTATAGCTCTACTTGATATAAATTCAGCAGGCGATGTATTAAGGGTTGTGGGAACTGTTGCTGCTGGATCTCAAAATTTAAGTTTAACAAGTACAACACCTGGAGGAGAATCAATCAATAAAAATTTTCAATACACCATAGAAGGTGATTTGGGAGGATCAACTCTAACTGGTACTGCTGGTACTGTAAGAATGTTTACAATCAACGCTGCTTCTGCAGGACAAGATGTAACTTTTAAAAACATTACTTTTACTGGGGCGACTAATTCTACAGGACCAGGCGGTGGTGTATTCTTTACTAATCAGCCGAGTGTTAATGTAACTTTTGAAAATTGTAGGTTTGAAGGTAATTCCTTGGCATCATCCGTTACACAAGGTGGTGGTGCTCTTCGCGTGGAAGTTTCTACTGTAACTATTACGAATTGCTTGTTTAAAGAAAATCAAGCTCTACAAAATGGGGGTGCTATTTCTGTTATTGCTGGTGCTAATGTTACCATAAATGGTTGTACTTTTTATAAAAACAGTACATCAACAACAAATGGAGCATTTGGTGCTGGTGCTTTATATGTTAATACTGCTGCTACTGTTGTTACTATAGATCATTGTACCTTTTTTGAAAATAATATAGGACATCCCAACCAAGATTATGGTACAATACGAACAGATCATGGGAATACGTCCATAAAAAATTCTTTATTTTATAATAATAAAGTTAAAAATATTGATGGTACCCTAGGTGGTCCATCAGACTGGGGTAGTTCGCCGAATGGAACACAATCTTTTTCAAATTCTATAGGGCAGTGGATAACTAGTAATATAGATTCTAGAACAAATTTTATTTCATTTGTAAAAGGCGGTCTTGACCCACTCGCTGCTGCTAATTTAACCTCTTCTAATTTGAGATTTGATGCTACGCTAGGAAAAGTGATTTATGACAATGTAGCAGTAGGGACAAACAGTCCTATAGATTTTGATTCTGATGGTAATGACGTTGGTGCATGGGAATCCGGATTTACTTTGGGTTCTTCATTATCTTTAAAAGACAATGAATTTGCGGCTAATTTTTCTGTTTCTTACAATGCTAAAACAAAAAACCTAAAAGTACTTCGTTCCAATGATGATTCAGTTTCTTTAGAAATCTATAATTTAATGGGCAGTAAAGTAATTTCACTTAAAAACACGAGCAAAGAGGAAAATATCAATTCAAGTGCTTTGCAATCCGGAATTTATATTCTAGTTGCTAAATGTTCAGAAAATAAAAATATTGCTAAAAAGTTGGTAATTAATTAAATAGATAAATTAAGTAATTTACAAAACAGGGTTTAGTGTTCTAAACCCTGTCTTGTCAATAGTAACTTGTAAATGATATCTTAATAAGTAAGTCGAAAAGTTTTAAAGTCGTAAAGTCAAAAGGTGTAAGAATGTCAATAGCCTTCAAAATCAAGCTATTATTTTATTTATTCTGATTTAAAACACGACACGTAGAGGTTTGTTACTTAGTTATTAAAATATCACTATGATTAAAAAAATAAATATTATGATTAAAATTAAATGGTGTTTGTTGTTATTTTTGTTTCCAATCCTAATTTTTTCTCAGGATAAAATAATCAAAGGTAAAGTGGTTGATAAAGCTGGTTTAGGCATACCAGGTGTAACAGTTGTACTTAAGGATTCAAATACCGCAACAACTACAAATTTTGACGGAGACTATTCAATAGCTACCGGAAAAATTAAAAATGGAATTCTGGTGTTTAGTTACATAGGATATACTTCTAAAAACATGATTTTTAATAATCAAACCAATGCCATTAATGTGTCCTTGTCAGAATCTCAACAACAACTAGAAGAAGTGGTCGTTACCGCTTTAGGCATTAAAAGAGAAAAAAAATCTTTAACCTATGCTACCCAAACTATCGATACCCAAGATATGACAGAAGCTAGGTCCACCAATTTTTTAAATGCGCTATCGGGAAAAGCGGCGGGCGTTCAAATTGTAAAATCGGGGACTCCTACGGGATCTACTAGGGTAGTGATTCGAGGGCTTACATCAGTAACAGGTGACAATCAGCCCTTGTATGTGATTGATGGTATCGCTCTTGATAGTGGTCAAGGAGATGGTTCCGTTTCCGTTTGGAATGATGGTGGTAAAAATACCGCTGTATCTGACATCGACTATGG
>CAMDGJ010000182.1 GCA_945897545.1 Flavobacterium psychrophilum | reverse complement strand
AATTTATGCCTTAGAATTATATCACGGGCCAACGATGGCATTCAAGGATGTTGGCGCTCGGTTTATGTCTCGGTGCTTAGCCTTTTTCAACAAAGATAAGAAAGATAATAAAAACACAGTTCTTGTAGCTACATCTGGAGACACAGGTGGAGCTGTTGCCAGCGGTTTTCTTGGTGTTCAGGGCGTTGAAGTCATTATTTTGTATCCTTCTGGGAAAGTGAGCGATATTCAAGAAAGACAATTGACGACTTTGGGACAAAACATCAAAGCATTGGAAGTTGATGGTTTTTTTGATGATTGTCAAGATATGGTCAAAAAAGCCTTTTTGGACGAAAGTTTGTCACACCATAACTTGACTTCGGCCAACTCGATTAATATTGCGCGTTGGTTACCCCAAATGTTTTACTTTTTCTTCGCTTACAAGCAATTGAAATCGCAAAACAAACCCTTGGTATTTTCTTGTCCAAGTGGAAATTTTGGAAATATTTGTGCTGGAATCATAGCCAAAAAAATGGGTTTGCCTATTGAACATTTCGTGGCTGCGACCAATGTCAATGATACGGTTCCACGATTTTTAGAAAAAGGAAATTACGATCCAAAACCATCCAAAGCAACAATTTCAAATGCGATGGACGTGGGAAATCCAAGTAATTTTATCAGAATCCAGGAAATGTACAATAACGATTTGGAGGAATTCAAAAAAGATTTCTCTTCCTTTTCTTATACCGATCAAGAAACTTTAGAAGCAATGCAATCCATCTATAAAACTGACGGGTACATTGCAGAACCTCACGGAGCTATAGGATATTTAGGATTGAAACAAGAATTGCAAAACAATCCAAACGCCATTGGGATTTTCTTAGAAACTGCTCATCCTATAAAATTTTTAGATGTGGTAGAACCAGCATTGAATATAAAATTGCCTATTCCAACCCAAATAGAAAGCGTTTTGAATAAAGAAAAAGTAAGTACAAAAATTAAGACTTACGAGGAATTGAAATCTTTTTTAGGGTGAAAAATTGTAAAAAAAAGATAATGTCTGTTAAAAAATATTGTTTCAATTTTCTATTCCTTCTTTTTGTTTTAAGTGGTGTTTCAGCTCAAAAAGGGATCATAAGAGGTACTATTTTAGATAATCAAACTAATTCTCCAATAGAATATGCGAGTGTTGCACTAATAAATTCTGTTGATAATACCGTCAGTGCTGGCGATCTATCCAATAAAAATGGGGTTTTTACAATCAAAAACATCAATTCAGGAAAGTATAAACTCAAAATTTATTTTGTAGGCTACCAAGCGCAAATTGCAGAGAACATTATTATCCAATACAAACAAGTCATTCAGTTAGATCCAATTAAATTAAAACTTGGCAATCAAGTTTTACAGGAAGTAGTTGTAAAGGGCAAGAATACCAATTCCAAAAATAGAATTGACAAACAACAATACAAAGCAAGCCAATTTGAAACTACCAGAGGAGGCACAGCGATTGATGTGATAAAAAATCTGCCGTCTATTACTGTAAATGGTCAAGGCGAAATTAGTCTAAGAGGTTCAAATGGATTTATGGTATTGGTGAATGGGAAACCTGTTTTAACTGACGCTGCAACCGTTTTAAGCCAATTACCAACAAACACTATCGAAAATATTGAGTTGATTACTGCACCTACTGCCAAATATGACCCCGATGGTAAAGGCGGAATTATTAATATAGTAACCACCAAAGGAAGCATTGATGGATTTGCGTTATCCACAAATATAATGGGTGGTTTACCTAGCACAGATGATTATGATAATTTGGAAAAACCCATACGTTTTGGGGGTGACCTAACAGCCAATTATAAAAAAGACAAAATCGATATTGCGCTTACCTTAAATTATCTACGAAATGACAATAATGGGTATCGCGAAGGTGATGCTTACACCAAAGATTTCGATATAAATACCATTACGCGATTCCCTTCAAACGGAGAAAGAAGTTTTGACAAGTATAATTATTCTGCAAAAACGGCAATAAATTATACGGCGAATAAAAAAAACGCATTCAATTTTGGACTCTATTTAGGAAAGAAATTTCAGGCTAGAAGAGCCGATCTTGTATACAACAATAGCACTTCTGATTTGAACACAGATGCTATTTTGAACCAGATTACTTATTTCAATTCGAATGTACAAACGAAAGAGGCTAAATTCACTTTGGCCAATTTTGACTACACCCATTCCTTTGCAAACAAATCTACATTGACCTCGTCAATACTTTATGAGTACGCAAATTTATACGGAAATACCATAAATTTAAATATGGATTATCCTGCTAAACAAACCGTTTTTCAAGAAGTTAACAATCCTTATTCTAATCCAATTTATGGCTATCGTATTAAAATTGATTACGCAATAAACATAGGTAATGGAAAATTAGAAAGCGGTTACCAATACCGAAATGACAGGCAAGATGGCACTTTTGGATATATTGTAGATCCTGAACCAATTCCACCAGTTGATTATTCTGAATTTAGAGGAACCGTAAAAACAAACAATAATATCAATGCTGTTTATTCACAGTATTCAGGAAAATCAGAAAAACTTCAATATGTAGCGGGTTTGCGATATGAATATTCTGCCAGAGAAGTGATTTTGTCCACTGACCCAAATCCACATATCTTAAATTTTAGCAAGCTTTTCCCCTCAGCTAATTTGGTGTACACCTTTAACGACTCTTGGAACTCAAAAGTAGGATACAGCAAAAGAGTACAACGAAATAATAATTCCGAATTAAATCCAATTCCCGAAAGAGAACATTCCGAAACTTTAGAGCAAGGAGACCCCGATTTATTACCTCAATTTGTCGATTTAGCGGAAATTGGTATCAACCATACTTTCAAAAAGGGAACATTCTTCTCTACTTTGTATTTTCAAAACATCAAAAATCCCATTCAAAGAGTCAACAGTGTTTACAACGATACAATTTTGAACAGAGTATATACCAATGCCGAAAATGCAAGATTATATGGCTTAGAAATTGGAACCAATTATAAACCTAGAAAATGGCTTTCCCTATATCTTGGAGCGAATATTTATAACTACAAAATCAGTGGTGATTTGGATATTTTAGGAGAAATAGCAACAGTTAATAATTCGGATTGGGTTTATTCGGTAAATGCTAATGGAACTTTCAATTTAGGCAAGAATTGGAGTTTAACCGCAAACGTAAATTATATTTCTGAAAAACCCAGTGCGCAAGGCGTCGATTCCAGTTTTCTAACGCCTAATATGTCCCTAAAGAAAACCATTTTAGACGGCAAAGGAAGTTTAGGTTTTCAATGGCAATACATAAATTTTGGCAATATGGACACGAACCAGCAAAGGATTACAACCTATGGAAGCGACTTTTATACTACAACAAATTATATTTACGAAACCAATATAGTACAATTGAATTTTAGCTATAATTTCAATAAACTAACGAGCAAAAACAAACTCCCTACAAGTGAATTTGGAGAAAAAGAATTTTAGTTTATTTCTGGCGATGCCGGCTACAAATTGCTCTATTTAGTCTAAGGTCAACGAACACTTATTATCAAATATCATTTTGTTGCAATTTTTTTTAACTTTGACAAATTGAGAACCACAATTGGGAAAATAAAAATTACCTATGATTACAAAAGCATCTTTTGCAGACGTCTCCTCCTTAAATAAACTGATCAATTCCGCTTATCGAGGGGAATCTTCTAAAAAAGGATGGACTACCGAAGCCAACATATTAGAGGGTAAACGAACTACCGAAGACGAATTAATTGAGATTATTCAAGACCAGAAAAACACCATTCTAAAATATTCGAAAAACAACGAGATTATAGGTTGTGTATTGTTGGAAGAAAAAATGAATGAATTGTATATAGGAATGCTGACCGTTTCGCCTGAGTTGCAAAATAGCGGTATTGGAAAAAAATTAATGCAACAAGCTGAAATTTACGCAGCGGACTTGAGTTTGTCTAAAATTGTAATGACGGTTATTTCTGTTCGTGAAGAACTTATTTCGTGGTACAAACGTAATGGTTTTGTCGATACAGGATTAAGAGAACCATTTCCGGTGAGCGACGTTTTTAGTCAAACCGCTAATGAACCTTTAGAGTTTATGGTGTTGGAGAAAAAGATACTACAAAATGATTTATTACACGCACCGCTAAACACTGATTTTGAATAAAAAATAGGCCACGGATTACAAAGATAAGAAGGATTAGAACAGACCTTATATATTTATTCCAGCTTAAATGACCTTAAATGTCTTATATGGTTCAATTAAGTTAAATTTATTTCTCCAAACTCAAATACGCTTTCCCAATATTGGCTATTACATCTGAAGCGATAAAAGATTGGTAACCCGTTTCGATTAAGGCAATGTTGGCAGTAAATCCGTGAAGGTAAACACCTAGAATTGCTGCATCAATGGGTTCGTAGGCTTGCGCTAATAAACTTGTAATCATACCAGTTAAAACATCTCCAGTTCCAGCCGTGGCCAAGGCTGCGTTTCCAGTTGTATTTTCATAAATCGTTTCTCCATCAATTATGAACGTTGGTGCACCTTTCATCACTATAATAAGACGATGCAACTTGGAAAAAGCAACCGTCTTTTCGAATTTTTCGTCTTCAGAATTCCATTTTCCGATGAGGCGTTCCAGTTCTTTGAGGTGTGGTGTGAGAATCGTTTTAGTAGGCAACAGTGAAATCCATCCTGCGTTTTGGGACAAAATATTTAGCGCATCAGCATCGATGACTAAAGGTGTTTTGTGATTGATTAAAAATTCGTGAAGTGCATTTTGGGTTGCCAGCTCCTGCCCTATTCCAGCACCAATTCCGATGGCTTCAGGAATAAAATCAAAATCTATTTTCGAAATGTATTTTTCTTGAACATCGGTCAGAACCATCACTTCTGGATTGGCAGTTTGAAGGATTTCGTAACCACAGCGTGGAATAAACACGGTGACCAAACCACAGCCGGTTTTCAAACACGCTTTTGAGGACAAAGCAATCGCTCCTATTTTGCCATAACTCCCACCAATTAATAAAGCGTGACCTTGAATGCCTTTGTGAGTATGGGCGTCAATAGGTTTATAGCGTTTGAGGATTTCCTTTTTGTGGATTTGAATAGAATTTTTCATTGCATTTGTTTGTATAAAGTTACGGATTTTTAACGATTGAAATTTGGAGTATTTTATTTAATAAATTTATTGGATTTTTGAAAGTGAAATTACTAGATTTAATTGAGCGTTTTAAATCCCCAACAAAGGAAAGTACACCACTTTTTAAATAGAGCAAAATTAAATAAATTATAAATTGAAATGGAGCGGGTAGAGTCGCTCTAAAGGTCAAAATATATCCAAACAATTTACCCCAGCTAGCGCGAGCGTCCCGCTCGTGAAATCAAATAATAGCAAATAAATTATAAATTGGAATGGACAGGAGCGGGATGCTCACGCTAGCAAAAAACTACAGCATTTATAACATGAATACTTACCTATGAAAACCAATTCCGTAGTTGAAAAGCGGGATGCGCAATTCCCCAATAATATTGATAATATTCGACAATTATGAACCGCCTATATAACTTGGGGTAACGATAAAATGCAACTACATTAAGGTTCGCATCCACACAATCCCGCAGAAATCGTGAAACAAGACCTTAAATTGATTGCTAAATTCCGTCCGCCAAATGGCCGAATAATGCTCGCATTCATTGATGGTAAC